>JAGRIO010000069.1 GCA_020443225.1 Pseudomonadales bacterium | reverse complement strand
AATCAGAAAATCAAAATCGATGGTCACCTGAACGAACCCGTCTGGCAAACCCTGCCTGCCTATGATGAGTTTGTCGTTATTCAGCCGGATACCCTCGCTGATGTTCAGCACGCGACGCAGGTAAGGATGTTTTATACCAGCGAAGGTCTCTATGTCGGTGTAGACATGGCGCAGCCAGCAGGCACGCTTTACAAGCGGTTATCCGGCCGCGATCAGCGACAGATAAACCGCGACAATATCAATATCACGCTCGATACCTCTGGTGAGGGGCGGTATGGCTATTGGTTTGGCATCAATCTGGGTGACTCCGTTATGGATGGTACCGTGCTGCCTGAGCGCCAGTTTACCAGTGACTGGGATGGCGCCTGGCGTGGGGCTACATAGGAGACGGCCACCGGCTGGTCCGCTGAATTTCTGATTCCCTGGGGCACTGTCTCCATGCCGGACAGCGGCGAAGTGCGTTCCATTGGTCTGTACATGTCACGGAAGGTCGCCTATCTGGATGAACGCTGGGGCTGGCCGGCCTTACCAGACACCATTCCCCAGTTCATGTCGGTGTTACAGCCGATGGAATTCAAAAACGTCAATCCCAAGCAACAGTTCAGCGTATTCCCCTTCGCCGCGGTTGCCAAAGACCGGGTAGAAGACGAGAACCGCTATAAAGTCGGGGCAGATTTTTTCTGGCGGCCATCCACCAATCTGCAATTGTCAGGTACGGTTAATCCGGACTTTGGCAACGTAGAATCTGATGATGTGGTCATCAACCTGAGCGCGACGGAAACTTTCTTCCCGGAAAAACGGCTGTTTTTCCTTGAAGGTCAGGAGGTCTTTTCCGCATCGCCCCGGGCTGATACCCGCGGAAATGGCGTTGGCAATGCTGGTGCCCCCTACACCATGGTGAATACCCGGCGTATTGGTGGTAAGCCGCTGGAGTTACCTGATATCAGTGGGCTGAGTATCCCGGACCGGGAACTCGATCAGCCAGTTGATCTCTACGGCGCGTTAAAAGTTACCGGGCAGCGCGGTTCGCTGCGTTATGGTTTTCTTGGTGCTTTTGAGGAAGACGTTAAGCTGGATGGTACGTTTGCGGGGCAGAATATCAATCTGCAGCGTCCCGGTAGTGACTATGGGGTCGCCCGGATAATGTACGAAGACTCTGAAGGAGGCGCCTATCGTGCCTTTGGTATGCTCAGCACAGCAGTCCTGCATCCGGACAAAGATGCCATCGTGCACGGTTTTGACGGGCACTATCTGACCCCTGACGGAAAGTTCAAGGTTGATGCTCAGGCATTCACTTCGGATATCAGCGGGGTCGACCGTGGCTATGGCGGCTTTATTGATTTTGATTACACCATTCGGCAGGGTGTTTCCCAGCGACTGGGTATCGAATACTTTGACAGAAACGTCGATATCAACGATCTGGGCTTCCTGCAGCGAAACGATAGCTTCAGAATTCGTTCTTCACATGTTCGCACCACCTCTGGTCTGGGTTGGGCCCGCCTGAATCAGTTTGATATCAGGGGGTTTGTACAGAAGAATAATGACGGTCTGTTCACTGGCGGTGGATTATTTATTACCAATAAACTGACCTTTAACGACACTTCCAGCGTGTTTGCTACTGCTAGTCTGTTTCCGGAAGCCTATGATGATCTGAATAGTTTCGGTAATGGCACCTACCGCACAGAGCAGCGGGCTGAATTTGTGATTCGCTACTCTTAATCACAAACAGGCAGCCTGACATGGGGCAGTGGCATTGGTATCCGGCGTGAAGTTCTGGGCGGCAGACAGCTGCGTATAGGTGGTGGCGTTACCTGGCGGCCGAATGACCGGTTTACGCTGAACCTGGACTATAGCTGGGCAGACAGAGATGACTGGCTGTTGCATCAGGATGGGCGTGATATGACGGCCTTCGATGCCGAGCAGTGGACGCCGAAGATCACAGCCGAATATTTTATCTCTGCCAAACAGCAGTTCAGGGCGTCATTACAGTGGGTAGGCATCAAAGCGAAGGAAGATCGCTTCTTTCTGGTGCCAACCACGCCCGGTGACCTGATAGAAGTTGCGAAGCCCGCAGGTCCGCCAGACAGTTTTGGCCTGTCGCAGATGAGCTTCCAGATTCGTTATCGCTGGGAACTGGCGCCCTTGTCAGATTTGTTCGTGGTTTATACCCGTCTGGCAGACAAGGGTGTGGCGCTGCGAGACAACAGCTTCTCGGATATATTTGATGCAGGCTGGCAGGACCCGGTCAATGACGTGTTCGTCATAAAAATGCGCTACAGATTTGGTTCCTGATGGGGCTGGCTGATCTGTTGTCAGAACAGGTCAGCCTCTGCATCACTTTCAAATACCACGCTCGCCGGTTCAGCTTCGCGCAGCGCTGATTCATTAATCTGGTGAGCCAGCTCATCGAGAAGTTCAATCACCGCCCGACTTGCCAGTTCCATCTTGTAAAGCGCTTCAATGCACAGTTCAAAGTGCTTCTCTTTTTTTGCTGTCAGCGCCCGCATGCCGTCTTCATGCAGCTGGATGTGTACACTTTCAAGTTTTTTGTACGCAGGTAAGTGGCGGATGGATACACTCTTGTCGCCATAGTACCACTGCCCCATCCGGCAGGAACGGTGATCGCTGAAGTGATGATCATCCTGATTGCCCAGACCAAATATCTGTTGGTAAAGCTCGACCTTGAAAACAGAGTGATCCAGTTTAATTGTTTCCATGAGCGCATTGTTGGTCGATGAATTGATGACCCGCGTCATATTGCTGGCCAGTGAAACGACTTCACTGATAACGGTTTCCACTGTGGCGAGCGAAGAACTCATTAACGCGCCGGCGGAAACAATCTCGTTGAAACTCGACTGGGTTTCCTCTGACAGTGCGTTAATGGTTTCAACCACAGCATTGATCTGGGTGGTGGTTTCAGCGGTTTTTGAGGCCAGTAATCGTACTTCGTCAGCCACGACGGCAAATCCCCGGCCTTCTTCGCCGGCTCGTGCGGCCTCAATGGCGGCATTCAGCGCCAGCAGGTTGGTCTGATTGGATATGTCAGAGATATTCTGAGTGAATTGCTGAATATTCTGGGTGGCGGCATCGAGCTGCTTGACCTTAGAGACGCTGGAAGAGGTCGTCATGTTGAGCGACTCGATTCCCGAAGAGATTTGTGAAAGCACCACAGAGCTTTGCTGAAACAGACTCGCGGTTTCCCTGAGTTTGCTTTGCTCCCGGTCGAGGGATTCGGCCGTCTGGGCTGAAGCCTCCCTGATCAATGACAGAGAATTGCTCATCTTACTGAAGTGGGCAATGGCCGCTGTTTTATGGGCCATTTGCTGTAATAGCAGCTTCAGTGAACGCTCAGTACTGTTGGCCCGGCTTCTCAGCAATTCTGCTTCCGATTCCTGTTCGGCCAGTTGTCCTTCAAGCCTCTGAACCTTAAGTTCAAGGGCGGCAACCTCCTTATTCTTCCAGAACATGAAAGCGCGATCTCCAGATACTATCAATGAATACCACTAAGTTTAGACGGTTATTCTCAAGTTGCCGGAAGAGGCAGGCTGAAGGTCGATGCTGATATTTCCTAACCCGACAGATGAAATGATGCGCAGGATGCGCTTACTATGTGGGCAACAACAATAATCACCGGCGAGCAGTGCAACTGCCCGGGGTGGAGATGGCATTGAAGAGGCAGATATGAGGACGTTGGTAAAAATTTCAGGCACCCTGGCGGCGGTGGTAGTCGTGATTGTGTTGGTCAACACTTTCCGCCATACACCCGACACACTCAGGCAGGTCGCGCCCGTCGAAGTGACAGTCGATGAAGACCTGATTGCCCGGCATCTGGCGGAAGCCGTGCAGTTCAGGACTGTGTCTCATCAGGACCCGTCGCTACGGGAGCAGGATCAGTTTGAGGGCTTTATTGCCTGGGTGAAGTCCACCTATCCGGAAGTGAATGAGAATCTGGCACTGACCCGCCTGAACGATACGTTGCTATACCGCTGGGAAGGTGCCGATGGGGCGCTGCAGCCCATTCTGATCACCGGGCACTATGATGTGGTGCCGGTAATTCCGGGTACTGAAGAACGCTGGGAGCAACCGCCCTTTTCCGGCAATATCGTTGATGGTGTGATCTGGGGGCGAGGGACGCTGGACGATAAGAGTGGCGTGGTGGGTATTCTGGAAGCCACTACGTTGTTGCTGCAGCAGGGCTTTCAGCCTCAGCGCACTGTTTATCTCAGTTTCGGTCATGATGAAGAAATCGGTGGGCCCAATGGCGCCGGTGAGGTTGCGCGCTTCCTGAAGGAAAATCAGGTACAGCTCGCCTGGTCGCTGGACGAGGGCTCGTTTGTTTTCGATGACATGCTGCCAGGCGTTGAGCCTTTGGTGGCGATCATTAACGTGGCAGAGAAGGGCAGCGTGACGCTGGATATCGTCGCTACCGCTGCGGGTGGCCATTCTTCAATGCCGCCGGCAGAAACAGCGGTTGGCAAGCTGGCACGGGCGCTGGTGAAACTGGAGGAAAATCCTGTTCCTGGTGGGCTGGAAGGGTTAAGCGCTTCCATGTTCGACACCACCAGCCGCTATATGCCGTTCCTGATGCGCATGATGTTTGCCAATCAGTGGTTATTCGGTGCTGTCCTGGAAAAGGAGCTGGCTAAAATGCCGGCGGTGAATGCCATGCTGCGAACGACTACAGCGCCGACTATGCTATCCGGTAGCGTGAAAACCAACGTGCTGCCGATCGAAGCGGTTGCCCGGGTTAATTTCAGAATACACCCGCGGGACTCAGTGCAGGATGTAGCCGATCATGTTGCCCGTGTTGTGCAGGCGCCGGATGTGGAAGTGCGGTTGCCTGCAACTGGCGGTCTGCCGGCCTCTGTTGTTTCTGACTGGAACTCTGAGGGCTTTGGGGTAATTGGCGATTCCGTACTGGAGACTTATGGCAGCATCGTGGTGACACCCGGGCTCATGGTGGCGGGCTCGGATACCCGCCACTACGGTAAGGTTGCGGATAATGCGTTTCGCTTCAATCCGTTGGTAGTAACTCAGGCTGATCTGACTGGATTTCACGGCACCAATGAGAAAATCTCAGTCGCAAATATGGCCCAGGGTGTACGCAGTTACGCCAGGATTATCAGTAATGGCGCGGGTAAGGCGGATGCACCCTAGGCCGGCAGATCAGGGTGCCGCCCGAAGCGGCTAGCCGATAATCTGAACGGGGTCTCCGTTCCGCACTGAGCCGCCTTTCAGGACCCGACAACAAACACCACCGCGCCAGTCAGGCGTGAGTGCTTTCAACAGGCCGGGACAAGCCGCTTCCATTTTGTGGCAAGGGTCTGTCTCGACGGTGATCTCCAGCACAGCAGTACCGATGTGAACCTGCCTGCCCACATCTGCCGGTGAAAAATCATAGCCGGTGATGAGGAAGTTCGCGCGCCGGGTTTTCCAGTCCAGCATCTCGCCGGTCTCCGCGCAGGCCTTTTGCCAGCTTTCCAGACTGAGAATGGTGACCTGCCGGCGACCGGGCCGGCGCCGGAAATCACCGGCGATACCGGCTTCCGGTGTAATCTCACACTCTGTTAGTGGCGCCATTGGGCCGCCTGAGCGGGTGCGTATCGCTATGCCTTCAAGGGTTATCATTGTCCAGAGCTTCTCAGATTATTGTTCAGGCAGGGGCATGATTTTGTCTGACGCCCGCAGCCCGCCCAGTATCTCAATTTTATCGCCGCTGCGCTTGCCGGTTTTAACAATGCGTTTGATTACGCGACCATCCTGATACACCCATACAATGTCCAGCTGACCGGCTCTGGCCAGTCGGTCAAAGGGAATCAGCAAACGTTCATGCTGATCGACGACAAACTTAAGGCGCGCAAACATACCCGGCAACAGATCGGCAGCATAGTCCATACTGACCTTGATCTGAAAACTGCGGGCGCCGGGATTGGCAGCCGGCACAAGTTCTTCAACCACACCCTTCATGGACTGATTGAGTGCCGGAATTTCAATGTCCAGTTCATCGCCGACTTTGAGATTCAATGCCAGTTGCTCGCGAACATGGGCTTCAATCCGCAGCGACAGCGGATTATAGAGTGACAGCAGCCGCATGCCAGGCGATGCGGTGTCACCGGGCTCTGCATAACGGTCGACGATGCGCCCGTCGATAGGAGCGGTGATGCGGCTGTAGGCCAGTGATGTTTCCATTTCCTGCAGAACTTCCCGTGCTGCTGACTGCTCCGCCAGCAGCGCCTGCTGATTGGCCTTGGCCCGGTCCAGCTCAGCGCGGGCGATCATGCCCTGATTTAATAACTCTTCCACCCGCTTGAGTTGCAGGCTGGCTTCCCCGAGTCTGGCCTCAATGCCCCGGATACGTTCCTCTGCCTGTTGCTTGCGGGATATGAGATCGGTCTGTTCCAGTTGAACCAGCAGATCGCCCTTGTTCACCACGTCGCCGGAACGTACCGCAATAGACTCGATTCTGGCCAGTATTCGCGAAGAGATATCCGTGGCCTGCTTGGCAGTAATGGTCCCAGGTATGGTTTCGATGACCGGAATTCGTTCCAGTTCAACAGTCACAGCCTGACTGAGAGCTTCTGGTGTTACGGTGGTCAGGCCCGGCTCCACCCGGGTATTAAACAGATTCGCCATCCAGGCAATGACCAGCCCGAGCATGAATAACGCCAGTCCTGGCAGAAGATACTTTTTCATGATGTCACCGTCTGTTCCTGTTGGTCGTCGAATACCAGAAAGTAAACAATGGGTACGACGACCAGTGTGAAGATTGTTGAAGACGTAATGCCGAAGATAATCGCCAGTGCCAGTCCGCTGAATACCGGGTCCAGTGTGATAACGAGATTACCCAGCAGGGTTGTACCGGCAGTCAGTAACACCGGCCTCATGCGCACGGCACCTGCCCGCACGACGGCATCCCGCACTGTGTACCCTTCGCGCCTGGCCTGCTCAATGAATTCGACCAGTATGAGTGAGTTCCGCACCACGATACCGGCCAGCGCTATCATGCCAATCATTGCAGTGGCTGTAAAAAGTACCGGTTCCGGTGCGCCGGCAATCTCCCGCTCGCCAAACTGATTCAGCAACCAGAATCCCGGCATGATGCCAATCACCGTCAGCGGGATGGAAGACATGATGATCAGCGACAAAGAGACGGACCCGGTCTGGAAATTCAGAACAAAGAAAATCGCCAGCAATGCAAACAGGAACGCCAGGCCCATATCACGGAATACGCGGATGGTGATGCGCCATTCACCTTCACCGCCCCAGGTCATGTCGGTGCCGTTGGGCAGGCTCCAGGCGATACCACCGCCGGGTGCCAGATAGTTGCGGTCATCCCAGTCGGTGACTTCGCCGGCGTCCTCGCTACCGTAATCTGCATGAACATCGGCAATGATCTCCGCTGGCGTGCGGCCAGAAAGGTCTGCGGTAACAAATACCACCGGCCGGAGATCTTTGTGAAAGATAGATTTATCGACGGTGTGCGATTCAAAGCTGCCTAATTCACCGATCGACACCATCGACTGTGGTGCAGCTTCCAGCCCGGATTCCTGCTGTAGTTTCATCAGATCAGAACGACCGCGCACCTGCATCTGCGCCAGATCATTCTCGCTGGCTCGTTGTTGCTGGGCGAGGCGCAGGTTGACTGGCAGCGGTGTCGCTTCACGGGGCAGGTTCAGATAGCCGATGGTGGTGCCGGCATTGGCGATTGCCAGGGTCTGGTTGATGTCTGCGGTCGAAATGCCGGAAAGGGCTGCTTTTTCCTTATCAACCACAAATCGTCGCAGCAGCTGATCATCCTCAACGCTGGTATCTACCTGTACCACATGAGGCTCCTGTTGCAGCCGGTCTTTGACGATTGCTGCGGCAGTCTGCAGCTCCCCATAGCTGGTGGTTCGTTCACCATAGATTTCAGCGACCAGAGTATCCAGCACCGGTGGCCCGGGTGGTACTTCTATCACTTTGATATTAGCGGGCGAATCCATACCACGGAGTAATTCGCGCATGCGTAAAACGATGGCGTGAGACTGATGAACCCGTTCAGTTTTGTCCACCAGCAGAACCCGCAGATCTGCAAGATGTGGCGCGACGCGCTGGTAATAGCGACGCACCATGCCGTTAAAGTCGATGGGAGAGGGTTCGCCAGCATAGACCCCGATAGTCCGTACTTCGGGAATGCGCTTCAGCAATGCTGCAATCCGCCGGGCCTCGCCGGCGGTGGCTTCAAGGCTGGTGCCTTCCGGCATGTCCACCAGAATCTGTACTTCGCTTTTATTATCAAATGGCAGCAGTTTCAGCGGCACCATGCGGAATGCCGGAAGCATACAGGTCAGCAGAAAAATGGCTAGAACACCCCATAACAGTTTACGCGCGTTGCTGCGGTTATCGATAACCGGTCCAAGCAGCCGCTCATAGGGAGCCAGCAGGGGAACTGCATCGCTTTGCTCAGCTGAGGGTTTCAGCAGTTTGCTGGCCAGCCATGGAGTGACCATAAAGGCGACCAGTGTGCTGGTGCTCACACTGACTGGTACGTTGAAGGCCATGGGGGCCATATAAGGCCCCATCATGCCGGTGATAAATGCCAGTGGTACGAAGGCGAGGATGATGGTCACGGTCGAGATCAGCAGGGCCGGGCGGATTTCACTCATGGCCGCGATGATGCGCTCGCGAATATTGCGGGAGTCCTGGCGCAGATAGCGTTCAATGTTATCAACCCCAGTGATCGGGTCATCAACCAGCAGACCCAGGGACAGAATCAATGCAAACAGAGTCACACGGTTGATGGAATAGCCAAAAGCCATATCCAGCGCCAGGGTGATGCCGTAGCAAATGGGCACTGCCAGACCAACCACAATGGCGTGTCGCCAGCCCAGAAAAATACCGATAAATACGACCACGGTCATCACCGCGAAAGCGAGGCTGACCACCAGATTATTAACCTTCTCATCGGCGGTAACACCATAATCACGCAGAGTCTCCACGTGCATCCCATCAGGGATGACGTCTGACCTGAGTTCAGCGATGAGATTGTGAACTTCCTGCACCACAGTCACTGCGTTAGCGCCGGGTTGCTTGGCAACGCTGATGGTGACCATGGGGGCGTCTACCGGTACGAGGGCAGCCTTCTCGTGTTGTCCGGCCAGTTCCAGCCACTGATAGCTTTCCGGGATTTCCTTGTCATCGAGCACCTGCGCGACGTCCTTCAGATGTACGGGAATACCGTCAACTACATTAATGATCGCATTGCCGACTTCATCTACAGAGCGGTAGAAATCACCGCTTTCAATCAGGATAACCTGATCGTTGAACACCAGATCGCCTGCCCGGGTCAGTTTGTTAGAGATCTGCAGGGCATAGACAATATCAGTAGTGGTGGTTGACCTGGCTGACAGGGCTTCCGGGTCAAGGATGATTCTGATTTGCCGCTGACGACCGCCGGTAACCCGGACTTCGTTAGTCTGCGGAATACCCTGAATATAGGTGCTGACCTCGTCGGCGACCCGACGTAGTTCATAGTCGGAATAACCGGAGTTCGCATCACTCCAGAAACCCAGCATCAGCACGGGAATGTCATCAACTTCTATCGGTTGTATCAGCCACTGAGCGACGACGGCGGGAATTTTGTCCTGATTGGCATACAGCTTGTTGTAGGTGTTGAAGATGGAGTCTTCGCGATCCTGGCCCACAAAGAACCGCAAGGTAACAGAAGCCCCGGCATTGCGGGTAATCGAATAAACATGTTCAACCCCCTTGATCTGCGCCAGCAGCTTTTCTAATGGTGTGGTGACCTGCCGCTCGACCTGTTCAGCGTTCAGCCCTGGCGCGCTGACCGACACCGTCACCATGGGCACAACGATTTGTGGTTCTTCTTCCCTGGGCGTGAATTGCAGGGCCAGAAAACCGGCAATCAGTCCGGTCAGAAACAGGAACATGGGAATGCCGCCGTTCAGTGTGCGGGCAACGATAAGATCCAGCCAGGCGGGTTTCGTTTCGTTCATGACAATCCTTCAGGGCGCGACTGATAGTTTGATGTTGTTGATCAGGCCAGCCTTAAACCAGGCACCGCGAAAAACTGCGGTGCAGTTGTTCCGCAAGCGGATGGCGACGGGTTCAGTACGGTGCTGATGAAAAAGAACATGGATCTGTGATTCCTCTGGTTAGTATCAGCCGGTCAACTGCAGTACATATCTTTCAGTAAGTGAATGACGCGCAAAGCGTTGCTGGGTGCCAGACGGTAGTAGATAGTCTGGGCCTCGCGCCTGGTTGCCACATAACCCTCTCGTCTCAGTATAGCCAACTGCTGTGACAACCCGGACTGACTCAGCTCAATTCTGTCGTTCAGTTCCGTGACTGACAGTTCTCCGGCTGCCAGCGAACACAGAATCATCAGCCTGCTTTCATTGGATAGCGCCCGTAGCAGCCGTGCAGCTTCGGTAGCATGCTCCCGTAGTTGGTTCAGGTCAGTGACGGGATCTTGAGCTGTCATGGGAAATCGTCAGTCCTTTCATGGGTTTACGTCTTACTGTTGATATGCCCATGCCTCATACCCGAGGCTTCTGGGCGGTGGATGCATTCGGGGCGATAATGGTGAGGCAGTTTATATTAGATAATCATAATTTACTAATATAAATTTGACTGCCTGCCTCTGTCACATTCGCAAACGCTCCTTCGTTATCAGGAAGAACCTGTGAATAAACAGCAAATAACGAAGGAGAACGAGACATGGCGAATCACGACAGATTGCACTTTGTACAACACGGTGGAGAGGCGCTGCAGTCCTTCATGGCAATTGAAGGCCAACTGGCCGGCAGCGATCTTGCTGCTGGTCTTCTGCATCTGGTGAAGCTGCGGGTATCGCAGCTGAACAGTTGCGTTTACTGTGTTGGTCTGCATATTCGCGAAGCGCTGGCAGATGGTGAAACCCAGAGCCGCCTGGATCATCTGGTAGTGTGGCGGGATACCGATATGTTTACACCGGAAGAGCGGGCGGCGCTGGCCTGGGCGGAAGCGCTGACGGCCATAGGTGACAAGAGTGGGCTGGACCCCCTGCATGAAGCGCTGACCAGGCATTTCAGCGACCCGGAAATTGCCATGCTGACCCTGGCTATTGTCATGATTAATAGCTGGAACCGTCTGCAGGTGGCAGCCCATGGACGTCGCTGCACCTGACAACCTCAGCGAATGTTCTTCGATTGTAATCACACCGGGGGTTCGGTAGATTCGGGTTTGCTTCAAATGAGGTCGCTACCAGTGTCAAACCTACCCCTTTCTACCCGGGCATTGATGGCCTATTCCGGCGTCACAATTCCCATGGCTGCCATGGGTATGCCAATTGCGGTGTATCTGCCACGTTTCTATACCGAAGGTCTGGGGCTGTCACTGGTGACCGTCGGGACCATATTCACCATGGCCAGAATCTGGGATGTGGTGACCGACCCGATGATGGGGATGGCTATCGATAAGTTCGATACCCGCTGGGGACGTCGCAAACACTGGATCGCTATTTCCATACCGGTGCTGCTGCTGGCGGTGTACATGATATTTATGCCCGACCCGGACTCGGTTTCCGGGTTCTATCTGGGCTTCTGGCTCATTGTGCTGTATGTGGGTTACACCATGCTGGCAATTGCGCACCAGTCCTGGGGTGCCGAGCTGTCCCGGAGTTATGATGAACGCTCACGCCTGTTCGGTTGGCGGGAGATCTTCGTTATTGCAGGTATGACCATCGTGCTGGCGATTCCGGCCGCTCTGGAGCTGACCGGAATGAATGACCAGCAGTCCAAGGTCGCCAGCATGGGCTGGTTCTGTCTGATTCTGTTTCCACTGCTGGTGATTCCCACCCTGACCATGGTGCCGGACAGCCATAACAGCAGCCAGACTGTAGTGCCCTGGGGCGAGGCGATGAAAGTCATGGTCACGAACCGTCTGATGTGGCGCCTGCTGGCCAGCGATCTGGCAGCGGGATTTGGTACGGCGGTGTCCGGTGCACTCTATATCTTTGTTGCCAGTGCCTGGTTCAAGCTGCCATCCCATGCCTCTCTGGCCCTGTTGTTCTATTTTCTGGCCAGCTTTCTGGCGATGCCTGGCTGGCTGAAACTGGCTTACCGGGTCGGGAAAGATACGGCGCTGAAAATTGCCCTGCTGTATGCAGTGGTGATAAATGTGGGTATTCCCTTCGTCGCTGAAGAAGGCAGTGTGGTGGTTCTCTGGGGCTTTACCATTGCCTATGGTGTCGCCTATGGGGCAGCGCCGGCCCTGTTGCGTTCGATGATGGCTGATCTGACAGACGAGGACGAATTGCGCTCAGGTCAGGCACGGTCGGGCATGTTTTTCGCGCTGCTCACAACCACTAACAAGCTGGGCGCCGCCTTTGCGGTGGGTATCAGTTTCTCAGTGCTGGAGCTGCTGTTTGACTTTGTGCCCGGAGGCCAGAACTCACAAGAGGCACTGGATGGTCTGCTGCTCACTTATGCCTTTGGTACAGCCATAGGTCTGTTCCTGGCTTTCATCCCGCTGATTGGTTATCCGCTCGACCGTGCCGCCCACGAGAAGATTCGCGAGGCGCTCGATGCCAGGGCTGCCGGCGCAGGGTCCGCTAAATCGGCAGAGCCGTCGTTGCCTTGATTCTTTCCATCGCAAAGGATGAGCTGACGTCTGTAAGAGGTGCTGTTTTGATGATGGCTTTGTAAACCCGGTCATAGTCAGCGACATCTCTGACCATAACTTTCAGCAGATAGTCTATTTCGCCGCTGAGGCGGTAGAACTCCACGACCTCTGGTATGGCAGCCACACCTTTTGAAAAACGTGACAGCCAGTCCTCGCTGTGCTGGCTGGTGCGAATGGAAACGAAGACCGTCAGGCCGACGTGAAATTTCTCTGGTTTCAGTATGGCGACCTGTCTGTCAATGAACTCGTCCTGCAGGCGCTTCACCCGCCGCCAGCAAGCATTAACAGACAGTGAGACTTTCTCTGCCAGGGTTGCGACCGGCACAGTGCAGTCTCGTTGGAGAATTCTGAGTAGTTGCAGGTCTTTAGAGTCAATATCTTTCATGAAAAACAGGAAAATTGGGAAAATATCCCGAATCATTGCCTGATGCGGTTCTGAATTCAAACGTTTTTTGCGCTGCGGCAGCTATTCTTATGGTTAATGTTTATCACCTGAAGGAAAAGCAGTCGTCATGCACCAGAGCAGCCGGGAAGACTTTCTGACCCGAATCCGTGAATCGGCAATCGGCGATGGCGCAATGTTTGAGACGCCATTTGGCGAGCGTTCACTGGTTTATGCAGACTACACGGCCTCCGGACGCGCGCTGAGCTTCATTGAGGACTATGTGCGTGAGCAGGTGCTGCCGTTCTACGCCAATACACACTCAGAGAGTTCAATGTGTGGTGCCCGGACATCCCGGCTCTATGCCTGGGCCAGGCAGGAAATTGTGACTGCGCTGAACTGTCGACCGTCAGACCGGGTGATATTCTGCGGTGCCGGCACGACTGCAGCGGTGCATAAGTGGATTGATCTGTTGGGTCTGAAAGACCCACCCGCAGAAGGTACAGCCGTACCGCTGGTGATTATCGGTACCTATGAACACCACTCTAACGATCTGCCCTGGCGGGAACTCAATGTCGAACGTTTTGTTGTTCCACTGGATCAGGCCGGTCATCTTGACCAGACTGTACTGGAACAGACTCTGATGACCCATGCGGGCAAGCGCCGGATCATCTGTAGTTTCTCAGCGGCCTCAAATGTCACGGGATTGTTAACAGATGTTGAGGGCATCACGGCATTGTGCCGGCGTTATGGTGCCCTGTGCGGCTGGGATTATGCTGCTGCCGCGCCCTATGTGCGTATGGATATGCAAACGGGAGGTGGCGTTGATGCGATTTTCTTTTCGCCCCATAAGTTTGTTGGTGGGCCAGATACCCCAGGCGTGCTGGCCGTAGATACAGCCTCGGTCACCCGGTTGAAACCAACCCAGCCCGGGGGTGGTACGGTGACTTTTGTCTCTCAGGAACGTCAGACTTATGCAGCAGACCTTGGGGTTCGTGAAGAGCCAGGTACGCCGAACATCATTGGTGGCATTCGGGCCGGACTTGCCATGAAAGTCCGGCAAACTGTCGGCACAGACTATATAGAACAGCGCGACGCAGAGATCACTCGCCGGGTGTTTGGGCGGCTGGCAAACAATAGCGACATCACGATCCTTGGCAGTCAGACAGCACCACGCTTACCAGTGTTTTCCATGCAATTCTCAAGTAACGGGCAACCCCTGCACTTCGGATTTGTTGTGTCTCTGTTGAATGATCTGTTCGGTATTCAGTGCCGCGGTGGGTGTTCCTGCGCCGGCAGCTATGGCCATCACCTACTGGATATCAGTGAGGAAGCCAGTATTGAACTGGAACGAAAAGTTGTCGCGGAAGGGCTTGTTCATCGACCGGGTTGGGTGCGCCTGAGTTTCCACTATGCCAGTACTGACAGTACGATTGACTATGTGCTTGATGCGCTGGAGTTCATCGCCGCCAACGGCAGCAACTATCT
>JAGRIO010000006.1 GCA_020443225.1 Pseudomonadales bacterium | reverse complement strand
TTTCCTGCTGGTCGGCTGTCTGACCGGGTTGACCGTCGTTATGTTATCGCCGGATTAGCAGCAACCGGTGTCGGGCTGTGCCTGATGGCATCGGTATTTCTCAGCCACGCGCCCTGGCTGTTATACGGGGTTATGTTCCTGTTTGGGGGTATGACTTTTCCGCTGTATTCGCTCTGTCTGGCTCATGCCAATGACAACAGCAGTCTGTCGCTGATGGAAATAGCCAGTGGCGTGCTGATGATGAACTCTCTGGGATCGATTATCGGACCGCTGCTGGTCGCCTACCTTTTGCCCTGGAGCAGTTATGCGCTGTTTATTGTGGCTGCTGCGGCGCTAACGTTGCTGACCCTGTGGTCATTGTTCCGGATTCAGCAACATGAAGTGGCCCGGGAACACTTCGAGCCGTTCATCGATGTACCAAAAACCACCCATGAAATTACTGAGCTGGTGGAAGAAGAGCAGAAAGCAGCCTGAAGATATCAGGCTGCCTGCAGTCGACGGATGCGCTCTTCCAGCGGTGGATGGCTCATAAACAGTTTCATCAGTTTTTCGCGATGACCACCAGAGATACCCAGGGCTGTCATTTCGCCCGGCAGATCACTGGGTTCATGAACCATCTGCAGGCGCTTCAGCGCATTGATCATGCTCTGTTTGCCTGCCAGATAAGCGCCGCCCTCATCGGCCCGGTACTCGCGCCGGCGGGAGAACCACATGACGATCATGGTTGCAAACACTGACAGGAATACCTGTGCCACCATCGATGTAACGAAATAGCCGATACCCAGACCGCGTTCGTTTTTCAGAATCACCCGGTCGACAAAGAAACCCACCAGTCTGGCGAGGAATACCACAAAGGTATTCACCACACCCTGAATCAGGCCCAGCGTTACCATGTCGCCGTTGGCTACGTGGCTGACTTCGTGCCCGAGCACTGCCTCGGCCTCATCCTGAGTCATATGATTCAGCAGGCCAGTGCTCACCGCCACCAGTGCGGAATTGCGGTTGATTCCCGTCGCAAAGGCATTCGGCTGGTCGGAAGGGAAGATGCCGACTTCCGGCATGCCAATGCCGGCCTGTTGGGCCTGCCGCTGCACCGTTTCGACCAGCCAGCGTTCTGTCTGGGTGCGCGGTTGTTCAATCACCTGTACTCCCATACTGTGTTTGGCCGACCATTTCGACATGGCGAGGGAGATAAATGCCCCACCAAAACCAATGACCGCCGACATGACCAGCAGCGCCCCCAGATTCAGGTCTACGTTGTTGGCTGCCAGTATGCCCTCCAGCCCGAGCAGCTGGAAAACGACAGAGATAAGCAATACAACCGCCAGGTTGGTTGCCAGAAATAAAGCAATTCGCATCATGTCAGGATTTCACCTCTTAATAGTTGACATAAAATGTCATGTGCTGGTGCGAATATGTGCCTGCGCAACGGGAATTCAACCCCGTGCTGAATTATTTTTTATAGCTCACCCGGTAAATCACGTTCGCCCGGTCGTCCGAGATCAGCAGACTGCCGTCAGGTAATTCCAGTACATCAGCGGGGCGTCCCCAGGCCGTGTTGTCGGCCTGTAACCAGCCGTCCATAAAGACCTCATAGCGCAGCTTGCCCCGTCCATCGTCACGGGCCAGGGTAACCCGGTAGCCGGTGTGACCGGCGTCTGGTGAGCGGTTCCAGGAGCCGTGTTCAGCAATAAAGACCTGTTGCCGGTATTCCGCGGGAAACTGATTGCCCCGATAGAATGTCATACCCAGTGGTGCCACATGGGGGCCCAGTGCCAGCGCGGGTTCTTTATAGTCTGCAGCCGTTTTGCCGGCACCAAACTCAGGGTCCGGAAGGCTGTTGCCATGAAAAAAGGGATAGCCGAAATGTTCACCGGCTGCCGTAACTTCATTGAGTTCACAAGGGGGAATATCATCCCCCATCATGTCCCGCCCGTTGTCTGTGAACCACAGTCTGCCGGTCTGCGGATGCCAGTCAAAACCAACGGTATTGCGCACACCATGGACCCAGGGTTCGAAGGTCTTGTCAGCCAGGTTAAAGCGGGTAATGCTGGCAAATACAGGCTCTTCCGACAGGCAGATATTGCAGGGTGCACCGACCGGCACGTACAGATAGCCGTCCGGACCGGCCTTCAGATACTTCCAGCCATGGTGTTTTTTGTCGGGGTAAGCTTCGCTGATTACCTGTGGTTCGGGCGACGAGCGAAACTGACGGTCAATGTCCGGGTATGCCAGCAGGGTGCCTATGGAACCCACATAGAGGGTCCCCTGATGCCAGGTCACACCCGTCGGCCACTCCATGCCTTTATCTACCAGAACCACCTCGTCAGCGGTGAAATCGCCGTCCCGGTCGATTACGGCATGAACCTTGTTTGCACTGCGGCTTCCGACATAAATGATCCCCGTGTCACTGCGGGTCATCTGCCGTGGGTTCTCTACCTCGGCGAAAATGCTGACAGTAAAGCCCTCGGGCAGATTAAGTGTGTCGAGCGGCAGGGCGAAAGTCTTACCGGTAAACAGGCACAGGCTTACAAGCCAGCAGGAAGCTGTCAGATATTCAGCAAATTTCTTCATGGTCACAATGCATTTTGGTCGGAGAATGTCGTTACAATAGCAGTCGGGCAACCTGTAAAGGAACCTTTGCTGAATCTTTGTTACAAGTCTGGTTCGGGCACGGGTAACGCATACCACCGGCGCAGCTGCGACTGCTTTCCCGCCAGACTGAGAAGGGCTGATGCTGTCAGACAAACTGAAAAAAGAGATCCAGTCAGCCTATACCCGGTTGCTGGAGAACCGTGGCTATCGATCACGGTTCTGTCAGCGGCAGATGGTCGCAGACATCGCAAATACGCTGGCAAACATTGAAACCGGCGAAGACGGTGAGCGCACTTCCGATAACCACGTCTGCGTCATTGAGGCCGGCACGGGTACCGGCAAAACCGTGGCCTATGCCATTGCTGCTTTGCCCATTGCGGCAGCGCTCGGTAAGAAACTGGTGATATCCACTGCGACAGTCGCGTTGCAGGAACAGATTGTATTGCGAGACCTGCCGGATATCCGCACCCACAGTGGGCTCGATTTCTCCTTTACCCTGGCCAAGGGGCGTCGTCGCTATCTGTGCCTTGCGCGTCTGGATCAGGCGCTGCAGGCCGGCAATTCCATGAACCACACCCTTTCGCTTTACGAAGACGAGATGTTTCCCACCGATCTTTCCAATCAGCATTTGTATGAAGAGATGCTGTCGCGGCTCGGAATGGGCGACTGGGATGGCGATCGCGACAGCTGGCCGGTTGAAGTGGATAACTCAGCGTGGTTCCCGGTCAGCACTGACCATGTGCAATGCTCCGGCAGAAAGTGTTCTCACTTCGAAAACTGTTACTTCTACAAAGCCCGCGAGCAGATCAACCGGGTGGACTGCATTGTGACCAATCACGATCTGGTATTGTCTGATCTGATGATGGGTGGTGGCGCTGTATTGCCGGAACCTGAAGAAACGATCTATGTGTTTGACGAAGGGCATCACCTGCCAGATAAGGCGATCAGTCATTTCGCCAGCTTTGTCATGTTAAGGGGAACGCGCCAGTGGCTGGAACAGCTTCCAGAGCTGATGTCGCAGCTGACGGCTGATGTGGGTGACATTGGTCAGTTACCGCGGCAACTGCGCAGCTTTCAGGCCCTGAGTCAGGATTTGTGTCACCGCCTGGATGAACTCCATGGTTTGCTGATGCCCTATGTGGATGAAGCAGAAGGGGATGACCGGGATCTGCGCCACCGTTTTGCCGGTGGCGTGATAGAGGCGCCAGTGCGCAGTCTGTGTGAGGAAATCTGCAATGATACTCGCAGGCTGGAGGCCATGGCAGGGCAGGTGCAGGCGGATATTGAGAGCCGCCTGAGTGACTTTGATGATCCGGACAGAGAAGCCCTGGAGACCTGGTTGCCATTGATTGCTTCCGCCGCTGCGCGGCTGGGCGGCGGGGCAGGTTTGTGGTTCACCTGGGCCCAACAGGATGAAGAAGGCGAGGCTCCCACAGCCCGGTGGCTGAGCTTTCGTGATAACGAGGAAATTGTCCTCAACGCCAGTCCGGTCACCGTCAACACAACCCTGCAGGAACTGTTGTGGGACCGGTGCTACGGCGCTGTTCTGACCTCCGCAACACTGGCGGTTGGCGGTGATTTTGAACGTTTCCGGCTGCGCTCCGGCATCAGCGATCAGGCACATTTCCGGGCCCTGGGTAGTCCGTTTCACTATCAGGAACAGGGGTTGCTGAAAATTCCATCGATGGACGTTGACCCAAGGAATGCAGATGCTCACAACGATGCTGTGGCAGAGATGTTACCGTCACTGCTCCGGCAGGCCCGGGGTTCGCTGGTATTGTTTTCTTCCTGGCGACAGATGAACCGCATCACTGATGCACTGGAACCGGCGCTGCGTCAGGAAATTCTCAGTCAGGGTGAACTGTCGAAAAGTGAAATCGTCAACGAACAGAAGCGCCGCATAGACCGCGGCGAGCGCAGCATCATATTTGGTTTGGCGAGTTTCGCAGAGGGTATCGATCTGCCGGGTGCCTACTGCGAGCATGTCATCATCATCAAAATTCCCTTTGCTGTGCCGGATGATCCGGTCGGTGCCACTTTAAGCGAGTGGATTGAACAGCGGGGTGGTAATTCCTTTGCGGAAATCATGGTTCCGGACGCAGCGCTCCGGCTGGTACAGGCCTGTGGCCGGCTGCTGCGGACAGAAGCCGACACTGGTGTAGTAACCCTGCTGGACCGGCGGCTCGTATCCCAGCGTTACGGACGTCTGTTACTCAATGCCCTGCCGCCGTTCCGGCGCGAAATCAGCTGAACCGCAGCTGAATAAATCTGTCGCTGACATTCAGGGAGTGTTCAGCGCTGTAGCTCTACTCTTGATCCTGCTTAAACGGGAGATTGAAGCTATGACATTCCAGAATTTAAAGTTGAACACACTGGCTGCGGCAGCCGCGCTGATTTTCTCTGCACAGGCACTCGCAGACGGTCAGATTTCCTATGATTATGCCACCGTAGTAGATGCGTCACCCATTGTCCGTACTGTGCGGATTTCCACCCCCAGAGAAGAATGCTGGCAGGAAGATGTGGTTTACCGCGATCGCTCTGGTGACAGTAACGCGGTCGGCACAGTGGTCGGTGGTGTAGTAGGCGGTGCTATCGGTAATGCGGTGGGCCATAACAAGAGTAATAAGAAAGTCGGTGCTGTAGTCGGTGCCGTTCTGGGTGCTACCCTTGGCCATGAAATTGCCAGGTCCAATGACCGCGAAACCGTCAGCCATGGCACAGAGGAGCGATGTAAGGTTTATCAGGATTACCATGAAGAAGAACGAATCGTCGGCTATAACGTGAGATACCGTTATAATGGTGAAACTTACTCGACCCGAACTGACACAGATCCAGGTGATACGATTAAAGTCCGACTCGCCATTTCACCGGTGATCTGATCCGGAGCAACCCATGTTCAGATATTCACTCATGGTGGTTACAGCACTGATTCTGATGCTTAGCCTGTGCACCAGCTTACCCGCCAGTGCCGGACCTTACGATTCAGGGCAGCAACAGTTTCAGGTGGCGGAACATTTCGCCCCGAGACCGCCGCCGCGCGGCAAGCGGGTTGAACCCCGTGAAGCCAGGCTGAATGACAGGCAGGCGGCCGAGCGGGTGAAAAGAACCTTTGAAGACCACAAGATTCTGTCGGTGAACATGATTGAGAGTAAAGGGCCGGTGGTATACCGGGTGAAAACCCTGTCACAGGATGGCGTCATCAAATATGTGTTTGTTGATGGTGACAGCGGTGAAGTATTCGATTAGGAACGGAGCAATCCGATGAGTCATAAACTTCTGCTGGTTGAAGACGAAGACAAGCTGCGAGCGCAGTTGGTTGAATTGCTGGTGCGTCATGGTTATGAAGTGGACGAATGCGCGGATGGCATGGAAGGTCTGTATGTTGCCCAGAAATATCATTACGACGTCGCCATCATTGATCTGGGTTTGCCCAAGGTTTCCGGCATCGAAATTATTCAGAAGCTGCGCGAAGAGGGCCAGGACTATCCGGTGCTGATTCTGACTGCACGGGGAGACTGGACTGATAAGGTCGATGGGCTGGCGGCAGGTGCAGACGATTACCTGGTCAAACCCTTTCATGTGCAGGAGTTACTGGCTCGGCTTGACGCCATGATTCGGCGGGCTTCCGGCAAACTGAAGCCGGTACTGGAGTGGGGGCCTATTAACCTCGATATCCGTGGCAAACGGGTGCGGGTTGATGGAGACCCCATTGACCTCACGGCCTATGAATTTAACCTGCTGGAATATCTGATGCAGCGGCCGGGTGAAGTTGTTTCCAAGACTGAGCTGACCGAGCATCTTTATGATCAGGATTACGACCGTGACAGCAATGTCATTGAGGTCTTCGTTGGCCGGTTACGTAAGAAACTGGACCCGGATAACCGTATGAAGCCGATCGAAACAGTACGGGGACAAGGTTACCGGCTCAATCAGATCGCGGTCTGAGCGGTCTGAATGACAGGACCCGCATCTTTATTGCAACCGTTGTTCAAACGGGGTTCCCTGCGTCGGCGCCTGCTACTGACCGCGAGTCTGGTCCTGTTTGTGTTCCTTGGGCTGATGGGGCTGGTACTGGATCAGGCTTTTCAACGCAGTACCTCCCAGGGTATTTCGGAACGTCTGCTGGTTCATATTTACGGTCTGCTGGCGGTGACAGAGGAAAGCGGGGGTGAACTGTTCCTGCCGGAAGCTCTGCAGGAACCAGAGTTGAATCATGCCGGGTCTGGTCTCGCAGCGCTGGTACTGGACGATATGGGACAGGAACTCTGGCGCAGCCCGTCTGCGGTGGACCTGATTCTGGAAAACTCAGCGCCGATCTATGAGGGACTTGAAGTCGGCGCTTCCAGGTTCGGTGTGGTGAGCCCTTACCGTTCAGATCCCGTGTTCTTCAAGAGCTACCGGGTCATCTGGCAGCTGGGCGATGATCAGCAAACGTCCTTCACCTATGTGATTCTGCAGTCCATGAATCCCTTTCAGAGCGAAATCCGTGGTTTTCGTAATAATCTCTGGACCTGGCTGACAGGGGTCGCGGTGGCTCTTCTGCTGGTGCAATGGTTTGTCATGAGTTGGGGCTTATCGCCGCTGCAGAATCTCGCGGATGAACTGCAGGCGATTGAGGACGGTAAAACCATGGCCCTCAGCGAGAATTATCCACAGGAACTCGAAGGGGTTACCCGTAACCTTAACCTGTTGCTGCTGCATGAGCGCGAACAGCGCGAAAAATACCGTACGACCCTGGGTGATCTGGCGCACAGCCTGAAGACGCCGCTGGCAATTCTCAAGGGTTCCACAGCGTCACTGACTTCGGGGGCCGCGCAGGAAGACATCAATGCCGTGCAGGAAACTGTCGAAGAGCAGGTCTCCCGCATGGATGAGATTGTGGCTTATCAACTGGAGCAGGCCGTCCTGAATGCTGGTGTTACCATTCGTAAGTCGATCGAAATCTCACCTTTGGTGGACAAGCTGGTTAACGCGATGGGTAAGGTCTGGCAGGCGCGAGAGCCGGTTTTTGAGATCGACGTCAGCGATGCACATTTCTTTGGTGACGAACGGGACTTTATGGAATTGTTGGGAAACCTGGTGGATAACGCCTGTAAGTATGGTAATGGTCGGGTAGTCATACAGGCAGCCAATGATGAGATAACCCGTTCATTGAAACTCGTTATCGAGGACGATGGGCCGGGAATTGATGAAAACCATCGTTCCCAGGTTCTGCAACGGGGTGCACGACTGGATTCCCGTGAATCAGGGCAGGGTATCGGGCTGGCGGTGGTTGGCGAGATTGTCCGTCGTTATGGCGGAGAGATCGAAGTGACTGACGCCCTGTCTGGCGGCACCAGAATGACCATCAGCCTGCCAGGTTAGGGAACCCGTGATGCTGTCCGGAAACGACCTGTCACCAGAGGGTCAGATAACCCCGAGCTTGTGACAGGCAGTTTCAAAACGATGCTGTAGAGGCGCAAGGTCTGCCACGGGTCCCAGGGTGTACCAGGCAACCTGAATATCCCGGACCTGATCCTGTGGCGAGCGGGTTTCCTTGAGACCCTGTGACAATTCCCGGTTCAGCCGTTCAACCTGAAACTTCATGCGTAGTTGCTGAGCTTCAGCAGGAGATTCGATCTCTGCCAGAATTTCCAGCTGAACACACAATAATTCCGCGTCGCTGCGTCTGGCTTGCGGGTCCGTAGCAGCTGCAGCCGCATCCCGGCGGGCTTCAATTGCGGCCAGCCATTCATCGGGCAACTCTGTTTCGCCTTGCCAGCCGGCATCCAGCGTCTCACGATTAATGGCGCCGCTTTCCAGTTGCTGGCACAGGCCCGCTTTCCGGGCCAGTTCCCTGATAGCCTCACGCTCTGCAGCCCGGGCCCGGTTCCGGAACTGGTCATTGGCTCGCTTGCATAATTTGTCGAAGTCGCGACGCAGCTGCTTTTCTTCCCGCGGCAGGGCAATGGCATCAAAGCGGTTTTTAAAGTCCCGGATGTCTGCCCGCTCTATCGTGTCATCATCAATGAGCTTGCGCAGTGCCTGACACAGATCTCTCGCTTCCTGCTTCGCTGCATCCTGTTCCCTGACCTGAGACTGCTTTTCTGAATCCCGTTGCCCGAATACTTCATCGCAGACCTTGCGAAATCGTTTCCACAGTTTCTGATCGGCTTTACGGTCTGTAATACCAATTTTTTTCCAGTCAGACTGCGCCCTTTTAGCCAGATTGATCAGTTCCTGAAGTTCGCTGCCTTCATCCAGGCGTGTCTGTAACTGATCAATCAGTTGCTGCTTGGCCGCTTTGTTCCGGTCCTGCTCTTCGCTGACAGGTTTGTTGAGTTGTTCAATGGCCTTGATAAACCGCCCCTGAATTTTTTTATAGCGGTTCTGTGGCACTTCGCCGGCATCACGGAACGACTTTCGCGCCTGACTGACGGAATCTGCCAGTGCTTTCCAGTCAATGTCCTGCGGCTGATCCCAGTTCACGGCAGCATAAAGATTTTCCAGCTGTTCGCAGATCAGGTTCTTGTTGCGCAGATTCTCGTTGCGACGCTCTTTCTGTTCGGTGAAGAACACTTCACAAGGTTTGAAAGCCTCGTCGCCAGCAGTTTTGAAGCGCGACCAGAGTGCCTGTGCTTCGGTACTGTTAGAGGCGCCCAGTTCCTTCCATTTCTCCTGCAGCGCCTTAATGGTAGTTGCTCTGGCCGGAGGCTCAATGTCGGTGTTGGTGATCAGCGCTTCCATTTCTTCGCACAGAGCGACGCGTTTCGGATTAGTGACAAACTCATGCCAGTCCTCCATTTCCTTCAGCCGCTGGGTCAGTCGGTTGAACTCATCCTGGACTGCGCCAAAACCCGGGCGACTTTTCAGTTCAGGTGTGGCTTTGTCGAGTTTTCGGGCAATGTTGTTACGGGACTTTACCGCGGGTTTCAGGGTACCCGCTTCGACCCGCTCGCTCAGCAGCGTAAGCTGCCCCTGGATAATTTCCAGCTCACGGTCGAGTTTTTCTGCGACTTCCTTATCTGCAGTCCGCAGCGTGGCCAGCCGGGCAATAGCTTCCTCAAGCACCTGAGGCTTGATGAATTCCTCTGGCCAGCTGATGGCCGCCAGTGCAGCTTCCAGCGCCGTCTGATCTTCAAGTGCGGCCAGCCCACTGACCCTGACTGCCTGAGGTAACAGGCTTTCGAGTTTTTCGCGGCCGGTGTGATAGCGCTGGGTCAGTTCATCGTCCTGGTTCAGACCTGTCGGCCATTCTGAAGCCGCAGCCGTCAGAAAAGTGCTGAGTTCCTCATCCACCACAGCGGTCTCTGTCAGTTGCGTGACCATGGCTTCAATTCTGAGAACAACCTCATTGGCGCGGGTTTCGATTTCCATACGAGCTGACTCCGCTGCAGCGACGCTCTGTTCGAACTGCAGATTGAGTTGATTGATTTTGTCATCCAGCGGACTAATGAACGCCGGATCAGTATCTTCGGGGGGTGAAGCTATGAGGGCCTGCCAGGCTTCAATTTGCGCCCGGAATCTTCTGACCGTATCCGGTGCTTCAGTGCTGATCGCCAGCCGCTCAAGATTGGCGGCGATGGTGTTGGCCCTTTCTGTGAAACTGGCACTGGCTTCCTGCCGGGCCTGCCATTGCCGCTGTTTGTCCTTCAGTATGTGGACCAGACTCTTATCTTTGTTCAGAAAGTGCCTCAGAAGACGTTCGGTACGCTCTGGCCCGGTAATCCGTTCGGCTGCTGCCTGCCAGACTGCGGACTGATTGTCAGCCATCAGCAGCGCTTCCAGTGCTTCTTCCGAGGCAAGCTGCGCCACCGCAGCCAGCCGGGCTTCAGTGTCCGGGGCAAAACGGGCCAGCAGCGGAAAGCTGATATCTGCGCCAAGCCGGGGTTCGGTAATTTCAAGGATGGCAAGCCGCTCGCCGGCTGCTTCAAGACAGGGTGATGCCTGCTCTTTCAGAATGCGTAGCAGCACTTCGTGATTCGTCAGCTGAGCGATGGCGCAGGATCTGACCTCTGGTGCTTCGTCTTCAAGTGCAATCTGGTGGAGAATTTCCTGATCCAGATCACCAGTTTCAATTGCGGTAATGCGAGTGGCAGGATTCTCATGCTGCCACTTCGGTGTCAAACCAAATTTCATGTTGTACCCACTGGTTAATCAGCGAGGCAGATCACAGCTTGTTATGACTACCATCGCACAGAGGTTGCCCTGCTGTATGCTTGCAACCACAGAAGAAAACCCTGCGGTCTTCTGTCGCCTCATACTTCACCGGGGTGAAGCCTGTATCTTTGTGTGAGCCGTCACAAAATGGCTGGTTGGCGCTTTTACCACAGGCGCACCAGAAGTAATTCTTGCCACTTTCAACTTCAACGGCGTAAGGTGTTTTTTGCGGGATTTCCGGATTTTCCATCAGTTTGCTTCCCTGAAAAAAGTTTTCTCTGAACCTTCAGGGTGGGCAGCATAGGTTAGCCCTGAATAGGGGTCAAGGAACATATTTCCGCTTCCTTGAAAAGCCCGGGTACAAGCAATATTATCGGTGCTTTCGTCTGGCCCGGGCGCATCAGTCGTTCCCGGAGCACAATCTACTTACTAAGGAACTGTCATGGATTTTTCTCTATCAGAAGAACAGTCATTGCTGCAGGACAGCGTACAACGATTCATTCAGAACGATTACGCGTTTGAAACCCGTCAGAAGCTGCTGCAGACCGAAGAGGGCTTCAGTCGTGATAACTGGTCGCGATTTGCTGAGCTGGGCTGGCTGGCGCTACCTTTCAGGGAAGAATCCGGTGGTTTTGGCGGCGGCGCAGTGGAAACCATGATCATGATGGAAGAGCTGGGCAAGGGTCTGGTAGTAGAACCGGTCATTTCATCAGCGTATCTGGCAGGTAAATGTCTGGAAGAAAGTGGCCAGACCGCACATATCGAAGGCCCGCTGGCAGAGATCATCGCCGGAACCAAACTGGGTGCGCTGGCTTTCGTGGAACCACAGGCGCGTTTCAATCTGGCAGATGTCAAAACCACTGCAACCGCAGAAGGTGATGGCTTTGTTATCAATGGCTTCAAGGGGCTGGTGCTGGGAGGCCCTTCAGCCGACCTGCTGGTAGTCGTGGCCCGCACTTCCGGCGAACAAAGAGACACCGCCGGGATCACACTGTTTCTGGTAGATGCGGCTGCCGAGGGTGTCAGTCTGCGTAACTATCCGACGGTGGATGGCCATCGTGCATCAGAGCTGACACTGGAAAGTGTGAAAGTAGACGGCAGTGCAGTGATTGGTACGGTCGGGGAAGGTCTCGCCATTCTCGGGAAAGTGATCGACTACGGCATTCTGGCCGTCAGTGCTGAAGCTGTGGGTGCCATGGAAGTGGCCTATAAGTCCACCGTGGAGTATTGCAAAACCCGCGAGCAGTTCGGCCAGCCGATCGGTAAGTTCCAGGTGCTGCAACACCGGATGGTGGATATGTTCATGGAACATGAACAAAGCAAGTCACTGCTCTACATGGCTGCCATGTTGCTGGAT
The DNA here is from genome assembly GCA_020443225.1 of Pseudomonadales bacterium. Classification (GTDB taxonomy): domain Bacteria; phylum Pseudomonadota; class Gammaproteobacteria; order Pseudomonadales; family Azotimanducaceae; genus UBA4582. Next base: position 23,939 of record JAGRIO010000006.1, on the reverse strand, counting down.
GAAGGTTACAACGACGAGGCCCGCAAAGCAGTTTCTGCGCTGAAAGTTCAGATTGGCAAAAGTGGCCGGTTCGTTGGTCAGAACGCCATTCAGCTGCACGGTGGTATGGGGATGACCGAAGAGATGGCCATTGGCCATTACTTTAAGCGCCTGACGGTCATTGACACGCTGTTCGGCAATGTCGATTTCCATCTGAAGAAATATACTCAGGCCGCCTGACCGCTGGCCTAGGCAACAAGAGGGAGCAGCACATGTCTGAATCGGGTGGCTATGAAACACCGGACTGGTTCTGGGAGGCGATTGATTGCAAGCCGGAGTCCCATACTGTTGAAGTAGATGATGCGGACATCAATTGTCTGACATGGAGTGAACCCGGAAACCCTGGACTCTTGTTCGTTCATGGCCACAACGCCCATGCCCATTGGTGGGATTTCATTGCCCCGTCATTCAGGGATGAGTACCAGACTGCGGCCATCGATCTTTCCGGGATGGGTGACAGTGATCATCGCGATGAGTATTCCTCTGATACTTATGCCAGAGAAATTGTCGCGGTGGCTGATTATCTGCAGATGCCACAAAATACCATTGTCGTCGCGCACAGTTTTGGCGGCCTGATGTCACTGCGTTGCTTTGCCCTGCATCCGGGTCGCTTTGCCGGGCTGATTCTTGTGGATTCCGGTGTCCGGCATCCGGACGACATCAAGGAGCGTGAAGCACAGATTCCCCGCCTGGGCCGGGCTAAGACCTATCCCAACCGGGAAGTTGCCATCAGCCGTTTCCGTCTGCAGCCACCCCAGCAATGCGCCAATCAGTATATTGTTGATCATATTGCCCGCAATTCCGTTGAGTATGATGACATGGAAGAAGGCTGGCTGTGGAAGTTCGATGAGGAACTGAACAGTCGCATGGTGCCGCGTGGAGACAGTGAGTCTGACCTTGCCGCAGTGACTGACAAAATGGCTCTGATCTACGGGGCAGAGAGTGAGTCCTACAGTCAGAAAAGTGCTGAGTACATGGCATCGCTGAAACCCGGGATGTCGGTTATCCGGATGGAAGATGCTCAGCATCATCTGTTTCTTGACCAGCCTCTGGATTTTATTGCGCAGCTCAAAGGCCTGCTGAACGGCTGGCGCTGAGATGATTGACAGAGCGGACTGGGACCGGATTACTGCACCACTGCCGCAGGCCTGGACCTTACCACCAGGTGCTTATACCAGCGCGGAAATTTTTGCTCTGGAAAAGGAACGTCTGTTCCAGGCTGACTGGGTTTGCCTGGCCCGCGAAGAACAACTACCCCTGGCCGGGGATTACCTCTGCGTTGATTTACTGGGCCAACCCCTGGTACTGGTCCGGCGCAAGGACGGTTCAATTCACGGAATGTCCACGGTTTGCCTTCACCGTGGCATGCCCGTAGCTACAGGGCAGGGCAATGCCCGGCATTTCAGCTGTCCTTACCATCTCTGGAAGTATGATCTGGAAGGGCAACTGATCAGCGCCCCTATGATGGAAGGGGTAGAAGACTTTGTGCCAGCGCAGTGTCGCTTGCCGGAAGTAGCAGTGGAAGTCTGGCAGGGCTTTGTTTTTGTGAATCTGGATACTGATGCTGCGCCACTGACACCGGAGCTGGAAGGCCTGACGAAAATTCTGGCTGATTATGGCCTTGACCGGCTGGTCAGTGCGGGCGTAGTCGATTTCGACAGTCCCTGGAACTGGAAGTTGCTGCTCGAAAACTTTATGGAAGCCTATCACCATATTGGCCCCCATATAGCGACGTTTCAGCCAAATTTTCCGGCCAGGGATGCCCGGGTTATTGCGGCAGATAACCATCGTTGGTCGGTGTTGCACATGCCCGGGCTTAATGCTGACCCGGATGCAGCGCTACCTGATCTGCCGGGTCTGAGCGGAGATCAGTTGAAAGACTTGCTGGCTATTGTGGTGTCACCGGGACTGATATTTGCCGTCAATAATCATCTTGCTGCCTGGTACCAGATCAGTCTTCACAACGAGCGCAGCATGCAGCTGACGATTCACCTGTTGCTGCCACCGGAAGTGGTCGGCGACGAGTCAATGGCGCCGGTGATTGAGGCGACACTGGCCGGAACCCGCTATATCCATGAAGAAGATATTCCTGTGAACGCAGGTCCCTGGGCGGGCATGAATGCACCGCTGACATCCGCAGGCCGGCTCAGTCTGCATGAGAAGGCTATCTGGCATCTCAATCAGTGGTGGGCGCAGAAGATGAATTTATTCTCTGACGATTGAACCATCTGCGCGAATCCTGAAACCTAACTTCGATGGCTCCGGCGAAAACCGCTGGTGGAATTAAACGTGGAGGTAAGCGACAGATGCGGGCGATGGTAACAGGTGCGATGTTGGTGATGTTGTTGAGTGGGTGCTTCACCCCGGTTCAACGAGAGGCCAGGGTCGCAAAGGAAGGTGAATCAAGGCTGGTGTGCCAGACTTACAAACCCACTGGTTCTAACCGACCTGTTAAAACCTGCCGGACAATTGATCAGGCCACACAGGAAGAACGTTCGGCGCAGGAGATGTTGCGCAGAACTCAGCGGCAGGTGACGACCAATCCCACCGACTGATCAAATGGCTTAAACCACAGGCACAAAAAAAGGGCTTCAAATGAAGCCCTTTTTCGTAGTATCAGCGTCAGTTACAGACGCCGGCGGAGTTGATTAGCAGGCTTCAAACAGACCTGCTGCACCCATACCACCACCAATACACATGCTCACGATACCCAGCTTCTTGTCGCGACGCTTGAGTTCACGAACCAGGTGACCGGTCAGACGTGAGCCAGTCATACCGAATGGGTGACCGATAGAGATGGAGCCACCATTCACGTTGTAGATTGATGGGTCGATTTCCAGCTTGTCACGGCAGTACAGACACTGAGAAGCAAACGCTTCGTTCAGTTCTACCAGATCAATGTCAGCCATCGTCAGGCCCTTGGCCTTCAGCAGACGGGGAATGGCAAATACAGGACCAATACCCATTTCATCAGGTTCACAACCGGCAACAGCCCAGCCGCGGAAGTAAGCCATAGGTTCCAGGCCCAGTTGCGCAGCACGGTCAGCGCTCATCAGCAGGGTCATGGAAGCGCCATCAGACAACTGAGAAGCGTTACCTGCGGTTACGCTGCCATCTTCTTCAAATGCCGGTGGCAGTTTCGCCAGACCTTCCAGAGTTGTTTCCGGACGGTTACATTCGTCACCGGTGCAGACACCATCAACGATTTCAGTTTCTTTGGTTTCCTTGTTGACGATCTTCTGCCACTTGGTTGCCATTGGAACGATTTCGTCATCGAACAGACCAGCCTGCTGAGCTGCAGCAGTTCGCATCTGTGATTCGTAGGAGAATTCGTCCTGATACTGACGGCTGATGTTGTAACGACGAGCTACGACTTCAGCGGTGTTACCCATAGCCATGAAGATATGTGGAGAAACTTCCTTGATGGTTGGGTGTGGGTTTGACTTCCCGGGCTGCTGTCGCTGACCGGCTGAGATGGATTCAACACCACCTGCGATCATGACTTCTGAACAGCCACTGGCAATCTGGTTCGCTGCGAAAGCGATAGAGTTCAGACCTGAAGAACAGGCACGGCTGATGGTAGTACCGGAAGTTGTCACAGGCAACTTGGAAAGAATCACGGCCAGGCGGGCCAGGTTTCCACCCTGCTCGCCGGTCTGGCTTGCAGCGCCAACGATCACATCTTCTACTTCTGCCGGGTCCAGTTTTCCGTTCCGATCCAGCAGCGCATTGATGCAATGCGCGACCATGTCGTCTGGTCTGGTCAAATTAAAGGTGCCCCGGAAGGACTTAGCCAGTCCGGTTCTTACACTATCTACAACCACTACGTCGCGCATCTTTCCCTCCAGTCGGTTTATTCTGTGTTCAATGCGTTTTTTGGGTTCGGCTATTGTGCACTCATCAGGGGAATTGTTACAAGTGAAGGGCGGGAACCCGCTTTGAGTGATACCCGCCAATAGATGAGGTTAATTGCCCACCGCGGTGCGCAGGCTGTTTGACCGCAATTATTGTTGCAGTGCACGCAGACTTCTTTCCAGGTAAGCCGTGCTTTCGCGCAGGCCACCCGGACGGTTTCTGGCCAGCCAGAGCTGCTGATGGGCCGCGATGGCGCTCTCCGTCCGGCGTTCGGTAATCCTCCGGCTTTGGCCCTCGCCCCTGAATAACAACAGTTTCTCCAGCCCCACAAGGGCCATAGTGCAGGCGTTTCCGGCCTCTTGCAGGGAGAGGTTATCAAGACCTGTCAGACTGGTGGTCATGGCTTTCAGTTCCCTCAGCTGGTCGCGGGCCGCGGCAATTGTCGCGGTACTGACCTGCCGGGATTCCGCTGGTTCTGCTGCCATGTTCCAGAACAGTAGCCGGTTAAACAGCGTGGCATTCCGCAATGGTGTTGCCACCAGTTCTGTCGCCCTGCCCAGCAGCAGAAGCAGTTCTCCCATGCCTGCCTCATGGTCAGGATAAAATATCTGGTCAATCGCGGTGCCGGTATTCAGACTGCTGCTGCCTTTGTGATTCCAGCTGTGGCTCGCACCATTCACCAGTCCCGGATAGGAGAAGGGCAGGTACTGGTGATGTCCATGGTCGCCCCAGTCAGTCACCAGTAGTCCACGGGCATTGAACGCCAGTCCCTGTTTTGCTGCACTGGCAATGTTTTCTGTCATATTGTGGGTCCGCCCCAACAGGGCATTCCACGCGGATGTGCCCGGGCACACGTAATAGGGAATGCCGGACTCTGCCATGGCACGGCATTCCTTTCTGAACGGATGATCGGCTTCATAACCCCAGTTCATGGCAATCATGTCTGTGGGGATTTCTTTTACCCATGCCGGATCCTTCAGGATGATGTCACTCCAGAACATGGTTTGCCGCCCACGCTTACTGACCTGATTGCGTATCTGCTTCAGGAAGTCCATATAGACGCGGGTGGTACCCCGTTCAGCACAGAGTCTGGCGGATTTCCCCAGCCCCAGCTCCCACGGTTCGTCGCCACCAATATTGAAACAGGGGCTGTCAAAGTTTGGCAGAAATTCATCATAGAGTTCGCCCAGGAACTGCAGGCTTTTCCGGTTCGGTCGCAGGGTACTGCCCCGGTTCAGATACTGACCCGTCAACGGGTGGGTGAAGCCCTGCGGGCACTCCGCAAGATCGTGGTACTCAGGGTGTACAAGCCAGCGTTCCATGTGACCGAAGGAATTGAGATTGGGGACCAGGTCAATAAAGCGGTCATGGCAGAACTGGCGTATCTGACGGATGTCTTCGGCAGTGTAAGGGCTGGTTTCCTGCCAGACCTGTTCATGGTTCAGGAAGGCAAAGGTATGTTCTGTGTAGAGCTGTAGCTCGTTGTATCTGAGCCTCGCCAGCTGTTCGATCAGTGTCAGCAGGGTTGGCAGGGTGGGGACTTTGCAACGGCTTACGTCGAGCATGACACCGCGACGTTCAAAATCAGGCGCGTCATTGATGGTAAAGGCAGGCAGGGACGCCGGGCCCTCTCTGAGTAGCTGGTGAACGGACTGCAGACCCCGGAAGATGCCAGTGGGAGATTCTGCCTTCAGCTCCAGGCCATTTTCGTCACAGTCAAGCTGATAGGCTTCGCTGGTTCCGCTCGCTTTCTGCAGGCTGACAGTCATCAGTGTCAGGTCCCCCGGACACTCACCGAAGCTCCATTCAAGACCTTGCCCAACGTCCTCACAAAGGCGTGCCACCGCGGCAAGCAAGCGTGCATCAAAAGGCCCTCTCACGTTGATGAACTTTCTGCCGCTGAGCGACAGTGACCGTTTGCGAATTTGACATTTCCGCGGGCGCGGAACGATTTGATCTGGATGCATGGCAGTATTCTGTGCGGGTATTGGCGATATCTTCACGCAATAGCAGGCGGATTGAAAGTTGATCGTGATTCGCGCACAGTTGACCCCTCAGTGGATTTCCGGAGACCAACGATGCCAGCCTATATCCTCTCGGTTGATCAGGGTACGACCAGCTCCCGCGCTATTATCTTTGACAATCGCTCAAACATTGTCGCGGTGGCGCAGCAGGAGTTTACTCAGTATTTCCCCGCCGACGGCTGGGTCGAGCATGACCCGGAAGAAATCTGGTCATCAACGCTGGCGGTGATGCAGGAAGTGCTCTCATCTGCCGGACTTCAGGCGACCGATATCAGTGCGATCGGTATCACGAATCAGCGTGAAACCACCATTGTCTGGGACCGCCAGACAGGTAAGCCGGTTCACAACGCCATTGTCTGGCAGGACCGGCGAACGGCTGCCTTCTGCGAGGAGCTTAAAGCGCAGAACCTTGAACCCCTGTTTACGGAAAAAACCGGTCTGTTGCTGGACCCTTATTTCTCCGGCACCAAGGTTCGCTGGATTCTTGATCACGTGGAAGGGGTTCGGGAACAGGCTGAACGGGGAGAGCTGGCATTCGGCACAGTCGATGCCTTCCTGCTCTGGCGGTTGACCGGCGGGGAGTCACATAAGACCGATGCAACCAACGCATCACGCACGCTGATGTTCAATATCCATACTCAGGCATGGGATGAGGAATTGCTGAAGCATCTTGATGTACCGGAGTCCATGTTGCCGGAGGTGCTGGACTGTGCAGCGGATTTCGGTACCACCCGCAGTGAGCTACTGGGTGCGCCCGTACCGGTGTGTGGCATTGCCGGCGACCAGCAGGCGGCGCTTGTCGGGCAGTGCTGTTTCAGTGATGGCATGACCAAAAGCACCTATGGAACCGGCTGTTTTGTGATTACCAATACCGGGTCTGAGGCGATCAGCTCGGCGAATAAACTGCTGACGACCGTTGGCTATCGCCTGAGTGGCAAGGTTACTTATGGCCTGGAGGGCAGTATTTTCGTAGCCGGCGCAGCCGTGCAGTGGCTGCGTGATGGATTGCGGCTGATATCGGCGGCAGGAGAAACCGAAGCGATAGCCCGCAGCCAACCGGATACCGGCGGCGTCTATCTGGTGCCAGCCTTTACCGGCCTGGGAGCGCCATACTGGGATGCGGGTGCACGAGGAGCCATTCTGGGGCTGACCCGTGATACCGGACTGGAGCAGATTGTTACAGCGACTTTACAGTCAGTGTCATTCCAGACCCGTGATTTGCTCAAAGCCATGAGTAGTGATGGCATAGAACCAACCATCATTCGGGTTGATGGCGGCATGGTTGAAAATAACTGGGTGGCACAGAATCTGGCAGATATCGTGCAAATCCCGGTCAGTCGGCCGCGAGTCACAGAGACTACAGCTCTGGGCGCTGCTTATCTGGCAGGTCTGCAGGCCGGAATTTTCGGTTCACTGGAAGAGATTGCCGGCCAGTGGCAGGAAGACAAATCGTTTCAGAGCGAAATGTCGATAGAGCAGAGTGACGCACTCTATAAAGGATGGCTGGAAGCCGTGTCCCGGGTACGTAGTCACTAAGTTCAGGAAAAGTGCTATTACAAAGCCATTACAATTCATATACATCAACTTACACCATTGGTAACGGCAGGCTCTAGAATACGCTCCCTTTGACTAAAAACTGGACACTCTGGCATGCGCCTTCTGGGCATAGACCACATGGATACGGTAGCCCGGCAAAAGTCCCGGCTGATGCGGGTAGCGATGACTGCTTCCGGCATTTTCGTCCATATGATGGTGTGTTGGGTCATTCTTTCGCTGGAGTATATGAACCTGACCCCGGTTCAGTTTCTTGGTCTGGTGTCTGTTGCGGCCATCGGCTTCCTCGCCTTTGTGCTGGCGATCATGCTGGAGTGGAATCTCTCCTTCGAAGACCCTGACATGGCTCTGCCACAAATGCTCTGGGCCTCAAGCGTGGTTATCATGACCGCGTTTTTTACTGTCGATCTCACGCCCGTGGTTGTGTTCTCTGGTGTGGCGCTGATTGTGGCTGGTGCCAACCGGCTGAGCCGACTGGAGTTGCTGGCCTTCGTGTTCTACAGCATTACCCTCTATGGTGTGTCGATATTTTTCAAGGCACCGTTTGATTCCGTCAGCTGGATCAATGAGATCGTGTCTTTCCTGGCTTTTGGTTTTGTGTTGTTTATCGGGCCGCAGCTCTACCGGTTCGAAGTCGGCATGATCGAGGATGTACTGCTTGACCGGAACAAGGCACTGTCTGAAGCGCTGCGCAGGATCGAAGATCTGGCGACCCGTGATGAACTGACCGGGGTCTACAATCGTCGTTACCTTGCAGATATTCTGGCCCGGCAGAAAGCGCTGGCAGACCGTCAGGACTATCGTTTTTCTCTTGCCTATGTAGATCTGGATTTCTTCAAGCGGGTTAATGACCGCTTCGGTCATGCCACCGGAGATACAGTTTTACGGGGTTTTGCCGACATTGCCGTTAAGATTCTGCGGGAAGTTGATTGCGTGGCGCGCATCGGTGGAGAAGAATTCGTACTGGTACTGGGTGGCACACCCAGGCAGGACGCCGTCATTGCAGCCCGGCGGATCGGCGAGGAACTGCGGGAGATGCAGGTCAGCGGAATCGAACCTGCCTACCGGATCACGGCCTCTATAGGTATCTCAGAGTACCGTAAGGGCGAGGAAGTAGGCGAGTTGATGGAACGGGCTGACAGGGCGTTGTACGACGCAAAACACACTGGCAGAAACCAGATTATCATCGCCGATTAGCCTTTTTGTTTGTCAATAGCGGATTGCGCCCATTTAATCGGTACAAATCCAGCCCTCTTTGCTAATCTTTGATACTATCCCGTCCTGAAAGAACGAAGTATTTAAGCCTGAATGGATAAGCGCAGAAGTCCCCGATATGCCGTGCAGTTGAATGCACTGGTCCACCCCAATGCTGGTCGGTCCTGGCTCTGCACGATTCAGGATTTCTGCGAAGGTGGCATGCTGCTGGTTGAGCAGGACGGCGCCAGAACCCGGTCCGCCATACAGGGTGTTAATCCGGGTGAGAAGGTCGGGATTCATTTCAGCGTTCCTGGCAAACCACGGGACCGGCACTTCCGGCTGGAAGGCAACATCGTTCGCGTGCTGGATACCGGTGTTGGTATCAAGTTCGGGAATGGCATGGATGAGGATGCCATGACGGCGTTACTCACCTATTCGAACAGCATGCCTCTTACCTCCAGGCCCGCACCTGTGCGTAAGCCCGGTGCCACTGGTGGAGCCAGTGCCGCAGCTGGAAACCGGACGTCGCCGCAGGCCAGTCGCGGATCTGCCTCACCAGACAGCACACCAGCATCGCTGGATCTCAGCCGGGACGGAAACGGCCTGATTTCTCCTCAGGATGCCAAACGTGTCATCGGCACCGCCCGCAGGGCATTATCAAGAATACTGCTGGAAATGAATTCAGCCTTCTTTTCCTATATGGACGACGAGTTGCTGAAGCTGGCCCGGGATGCAAAGTCCAATGCCGAGCAAAGTGACTATTTCGCTGCCATGACGACCCTGGAAAAAGCCAAGAAAGAGGTCGGGCAGGCGTTTTCTTCACAGGTGCTGGATCAGATCGACAAGCCGCGTGATCTTCAGTCTCTGCTCGATGAGCGCAAGGCCGCGGAAGAAGCACGCAAGCAACAACAGCAGCAACAACGCAACCGCATCAAGCTGTCGCTGGTGAACACCGACGACTTTGAAGACTGGCTGGCTGTTGCCAATATCATCTCGCGCAGCGAGCGCGCTTACGAAAAGTATCTGCAGGAACTGCTGCCACGGATGGGGATGCTGGTAGATTCCTGGGCTCACAAGGAAGCTAATCCGCTCGGCACATCGGTCGTCTGCCACGCATTCGACAACGCCATCAGAAACGTTGAGCTTTCCAAGGAAATTCGCCAGAAAGTCTATAGTGGGTTTGAGTCCAAGGCAGTGCCCTTGTTTCGCAAGCTCTATGTGGCAGTGACGCAGATGCTCGAGGAAAGCAAGCTGTTTCCCGACCTTGACGATGACTACATAGCGCGTCCTGCCGCAATCCGGACAACCCCTGAGCCCGTTGCTCAACCTGAGCCGGAGGTTGAAAAACCTGCTGCCGAACCGGTTATTGAAACAGTTGAAGAAGCCCCGGACGACAACGCCTATCCGGCAGAGTCATTGTTCGAGGCTGTTGAAGCGATCGTTCAGAATGCTGAACCTGAAAAGACTGCCAGTCCCGTAGCCGAAGAAGAGCAGAACCTGAAGGCTGAACTGGAACGGTTGCGGCAGGAACTGCGAATTGCCCGTGGCGAGATTCCCCCGCAAGCTGCTGAACCGCCTGCTGCGCCACCCGTGCCAGACAGACCGGCTGCAGCGCCTGTCGGTGCCAGCGACACAGGTCAGTTCACGGCGGTCCCTGCGCAGCCCCAGAACACCGGTAGTCAGCGGCCTGCGAGTGCGCGCTCGGAGATTGGGCAGGCCATCAGCGACATCTACGCAACAGTCCGGGGGCTGATATCACGCCGTGGTGAGCCTCAGGAACAACAGCTGATGCAGCCGCAGGAATATGTGGAACTGGATGAAGTCCAGGAAATGCTGAGAACCCTGCGACCGGCGATGGACATGGGCCAACGGGTCAACGTCCGTGAGCAGTTATTGCAGCAGGCGTCACTCAATGGGGGTGAACGGGTACTCGCGCCTCAGGTGGCCCAGAGTCTGGATGTGGTTGAAAATCTGGTCGATACCATTGAGCAGGATGCATTGCTTTCCAGCAGTGCCAAGAACTGGATCCGGCAGCTGGAACTGACGCTGGACAAAGTAGCCGCTTCTACTGGTGACATTCTCAATGAAGAGAACCCTCATCAGGCGCTGGAGGTGATCAACCAGCTGGCGCGGCTGGGCGGCGCAGAGTCAGCTTCGATTCAGCGCGATGTTGAGAGCATCGTGCAGAACATAAACCAGAACTATGATGCCGACCCGGGTATTTTTGATGAGGCGCTGGGAAAACTGCAACCTCTGGTTGAGCGTCAGTCCCGCGCATTCACTGGCAATGTTCAGCGTACGGTTAAAGCCAGTGAAGGTCAGCAAACGCTGATCAATGCTCAGCGCGCAGTGGTCAGCGAACTGGATCAGCGACTGGTTGGTCGCGAAGTTCCTGAAATTATTATGAAATTGCTGATGCCCGGCTGGCGTAACCTGATGGTGAATACTCACCTGCGCAAGGGACAGGAAAGTGCCGACTGGCAACAGCACATTCAGGCGCTGGATCAGGTGGTACAGCAGATCGAAGGAACCGCTGACAGTTCTGCGCCTGATTATATTCCGCCAGAGCAATTGCTGAATCAGATCGAGGCGGGACTGGACTCCATCTCATTTGAACCCGGTCAGCGCCAGCCACTGATTTCCTCGCTGCGCAAGGTGCTTGTGGATGGCACTGGCAAAGATAATCTGGCTATGGTGCAGGTGCCTGCAACAACTGTTGCCGAGGCTCTCGGGTTTGGTGATGTCAGTTCGCGGGATGAAAAACGCAAGGAATTGCTGGCAGTTCGTGGCAATGATGCGGACTGGGTACAGGCGCTGGAAAGGGTGAAGCGGCTGTACGTTGGTGAATGGCTCGAGTTTTCAGATCAACCCACTGACAATCAGATTGCCATCGTCGCCTGGATCAGCGAAGACAAGACAACCTATGTGTTTGTAAACCGCCGTGGTGTCAAGATCTATGACCTGGTGGTCGAAGAGCTGGCAACCAAACTGGTCGAAGGTACGGCGCGGATACTTGATGAAACTGATGTTCCGTTAACGGATCGTGCATCTCATAAGATGCTGCAGAATATGCATAACCAGCTCACTCATCAGGCGACCCACGATGAACTGACGGGGCTGATTAACCGCAAGGAGTTCGAGCGCGAACTGACGCTGGCGCTGGCGGATGCGAAGAAAAATGATTTGCAACATGTCGTTGCCTATCTCGATCTTGATCAGTTCAAGGTGATTAACAACACCGCGGGTCACGAGGCCGGTGATACCTTGTTAAGAAACATTTCCGGTTTATTGGCGGAAGTGCTTGAGGGGCAGGAGTATCGCCTGTCCAGGCTTGGTGGTGATGAGTTTGGCATTCTCATCCAGAACTGTAATCAGAATGCGGCAGACGCCATGATCAAGCGGTTGTGTCGGGTCGTGAAAGACTATCAGTTCAGCTGGGAGGGCAGTAACTTCAGACTGACCACCAGTTGCGGTGTGGTGAATGTCGATAAAGATGTTGAAAGTGTTGCTGCCATACTGCAGGGCGCTGACTCTGCCTGCTATGCCGCCAAGGACGCAGGTCGTGACAGGGTGCATATTTATCAGGCGGCTGATACTCAGATGGCGCACCGGCGCGATGTGATGGATTTTGTTTCGCAGATTGACAATGCGCTGGAAAACGACCGGTTTGTGCTTAACTGTCAGCAGATTGCACCCATTGATCCCAGCGATGGCGCCTTGCCGCACTATGAGATTCTGTTAACTGTTCTGGATTCTGACAATAACCCGCTGCCGCCTCAGGACTTCATTGTGGCTGCAGAAACCTATAACCGGATGAGCGCTATTGATCGCTGGGTTATACGCAACACTTTTGCTGTCCTCGCCGCCCATCAGGACAAACTGGGCCATCTTGGTGAGTTTTCTATTAACATTTCCGGCAATTCTCTTAACGAGGATGACTTCATGGATTTCGTGCTGGATTGTTTCAATGAGTCAGGATTGCCGACCTCCAGAATCTGTTTTGAGATCACCGAAACTTCGGCCATCGGTTCGCTGGACAAAGCCGTTGAGTTTATGGAGAAGATGAAGGTTATCGGGGTGCAGTTCTCTCTGGATGATTTTGGTACCGGACTGTCGTCTTATTCTTATCTGCGTAACATGCCGGTGGACTTTCTCAAGATTGACGGCATTTTCGTGAAGGACATCAAAACCAATCCCAGTGACTATGCCGTGGTGAAGTCCATCAACGAGATCGGTCACTTCATGGGCAAGCAAACCATCGCAGAGTATGTGGAGGATGATGAAATTCTGGAGATCCTGCGGGAAATTGGTGTCGATTTTGCCCAGGGTTACGGGGTTGGTAAGAAGTTCCCGCTGACCCAGCTGATAGATTCACTCAGCTGAGTCAGGGTTTATCGGGGCAGAGCCTGATCAGGCTTCGGTAATCAGATTACAGAGAATATCGACAATCTGATCAGCTTCCTCGTCGCTGATGATGAGCGGCGGTAATAAGCGAATGACGCTGTCGCTGGTCACGTTGATCAGCAATCCTTTGTCCAGGGCCTTGCCCACCAGATCTCCACAGGGCGCGTCGAGTTCAATACCTATCATCAGCCCTTTGCCGCGAATATCCTTCACGTTGTTGGCACCTGCCAGCCGGGTTCTGAAATTGTTCATCATTCGCTCGCCCAGTTCTGCTGCACGCGCCGGAATGTTGTGCTTTTCAAGTTCATCGATGACCGTCAGCCCAACAGCACAGGCGAGGGGATTACCACCAAAGGTAGAGCCGTGGTTGCCAGGGGCAAATACTTCGGCCGCCTTACCGTTGGCCAGACATACACCAATGGGAAAACCATTGCCGAGGCCTTTGGCTGTCGTCACCAGGTCAGGTGTAATACCAGCACTCTGGTAGGCAAAGAAAGAACCGGTTCTGCCATTGCCGGTCTGCACCTCATCAAGTACCAGGAACCATTCGTTCTCGTCGCAGATAGCCCGCAGTTTCTTCAGGTAATCTTCGTCAGGTACACGGATACCGCCTTCACCCTGAATGGGTTCCAGCATGACTGCGACAATATTGGGATTATTGCGCGCAATATTGGTGATGGTCTCAATGTCATTGTAGGGGGCACGGACAAAGCCATTAACCAGCGGCTCAAAGCCCGCCTGGACCTTGCGGCTGCCAGTTGCTGTGAGAGTCGCCAGCGTACGGCCATGGAAAGAGGTTTCCGTGACGATGATGGCGGGATTCTCAATACCTTTTTGCCGGCCATACAAACGACTGATCTTGATGGCACATTCGTTGGCTTCTGCACCTGAATTAGCGAAGAAGACGTTGGTCATCCCAGAGATCTCGATCAGCTTGTCTGCCAGTTTTTCCTGAGCCGGGATACGGTAGAGGTTTGATGTGTGCAGCAGTGTCTGGGATTGTTCTGCAATAGTCGCCGCAACGGCCGGATTTGCATGACCCAGACCCACCACGGCGATACCCGCGAGGGCGTCGAGATAGCGGTTTCCGCGATCATCCGTCAGCCATGCGCCTTCGCCTTTTACGAAAGCGACGTCCATTCTGCCGTAGGTATTCATGATCGCACTAGTCATTGGCATTCTCCTGCCGTGAAAAAACAGCCGATAATAGCGCACAGTTCAGGCACTGACTATGTTTTCAGCTGAAACTGGTGAGTCTGTGTCATCAGTCACGCCATCACTTCCCCCACTGCAGGTCAGTGTTTCATGGGCTGGCGGTTGCGCGGCGTATGCATGTGCTCTGGTACTGAGGGCTGATAGAATGTGGTGCTGATACAGCATCGTTTATTTTCAGGTCACAGCTATGAGCCTTACCGCCATCGAATTGTCTGTCTTTGCCAGCCGGGTAGAGACCCTGTGTGCTGAAATGGGTGCCGTACTGCAGCAGGCGGCTTTTTCGCCCAATATCAAAGACCGGCTGGATTATTCCTGCGCGCTCTTTGACAGTCGCGGTGAGCTGTTTGCTCAGGCTGCACATATTCCTGTACATCTGGGTAGTATGGCCTTTGCCATGGCAGATCTGGTTGAAGGTCGTGACTGGCAACCAGGGGATATGCTGGTGGTAAACGACCCTTTTATGGGCGGAACCCACCTCCCGGATGTCACGCTGATAGCGCCTTTTTTCTGGGAAGATGAATTGCTGGCTTTCGTTGCCAACCGTGCACATCACGCCAATATCGGTGCAGATACCCCGGGTTCCATGCCGGTGTCCTCGACCCTTGAGGAAGAAGGTGTGGTGATTGCACCGGCACTGTTGTTTGCTGCCGGGCGTGAAGTGCCTGCCACCCGTGCCTTGCTGGATTCTATTGAGGGGCAGGAAACTGCCGGTGATTTCGCTGCCCAGATCAGTGCCAACAACACCGGACTCAACCGGTTGCAGCAACTACTGCAAGAGCAGGGGAAAGAGCGGTTTCTGGCTGGGGTTCAGGGGCTGAATGAATACGCAGAGCGTATCGTCCAGCGTTTTCTGCAGGACATGCCGCATGGAGAGTGGCATTTCACTGATCAGATGGATGATGACGGCTTTGGTCAGCGCGGAATTCAGCTGACACTGTCTCTGACTATCGGCCCGGAACAAATCATCGCTGACTTCACCGGGACTTCAGCGCAGGTACAGGGGAACATCAACTGTCCCTTGTCCGTAGCCGCTGCTGCAGTTTTTTACGTTTTCCGTTGTTTGTTGCCTGCTTATACTCCCGCTTGTGCCGGGGCGTTCAGCCTGATCAGACTGATTGCTCCGGAAGGTACGCTGCTGAATGCCCGTCGTCCTGCTGCCACCGCGGCCGGTAATGTGGAAACTTCTATGCGCATAGTGGATCTGGTGCTTGGCGCGCTAGCGCAGGCAGTGCCGGAAAGAATCCCTGCTGCCAGTCAGGGCACCATGAATAATGTCGCCATGGGAGCCCGGGGTGAAGCCGGTCACTGGGATTACTATGAAACGATTGGGGGTGGGCTGGGCGCGTCCCATTGCGGGCCTGGTCTGTCCTGCGTCCAGGCTCATATGACCAATACCTTGAATACGCCGGCAGAAAGCCTGGAACAACACTACCCGCTGCGGGTAGTCGCCTATCAGCGCCGACAGGGGTCTGGTGGTGCAGGCCGTTATGAGGGCGGTGACGGGCTGATCCGTGAATTTGAGTTTCTGGCACCAGCCGAAGTCACCCTGTTGACGGAACGTCGTGATATCGCGCCCTGGGGACTCGCAGGTGGTGAAGCCGGGCGGGTGGGCAAAAATCTGCTGGACGGGGTTGAAATGCCGTCGAAAACGCACATTAAAGTAACCACAGGGCAGCGGCTGCGCATCGAAACTCCTGGCGGTGGTGGCTATGGGAAAAAAAATTTCCAGGAATTCTGATCTGAACCGGGTAAATTGCTGCAATTATCACTAAAATAGCGCGCTGCTGCGGCGTTGGCCATGACACATGCAGATACCCGTGCCGGAACAGGCAAAGGCGGGCAGGGTCATTGGGCCAAAGCCTGAGATTTTCAGACTAGTCATTGAGAGAGCAAAGCATGGATATTATTGAAACGATCAAAGAGCAGATTTCCGCTAACCCTATCCTGCTTTATATGAAGGGTTCCCCTGACCAGCCACAGTGTGGTTTTTCTGCACAGGCATCCCAGGCGCTGATGGCCTGTGGTGAACGATTTGCCTACATCGACATCCTGGCGAATCCGGAAATTCGCGCTAACCTGCCTCAGGTCTCTGAGTGGCCAACCTTCCCCCAGTTGTTTGTTCAGGGTGAACTGGTGGGTGGCTGCGATATTATTATGGAGATGTATCAGTCAGGTGAGTTGCAGCCATTGATCAGAGAAGCCGTCGCCTGAGTAACGCTGAGCCCGTTTCAGTAGGTCTCCCTGTCATAACGCTGAAGAGCCTGACAGGCGTCTGAAGACGCAACGGGCTGTAGAACGCGATTGCGCAGCAGGACATTTGGTCTCAGACCAACACTTAAACCGCCGTGAGGCGGTTTTTTTGTTCCTGTGTTTCGTTGCTGAGTTTTGTCGCTGTGTTTTGTGACTGTGTTTGTCATCGCCGGCAGCAGGTATGGCAGGAAGGATAGTGTAACCATCTTTATCTAAATAAGAATGATTTGCATTTAGATAAATGTTTGAGTAGGATTCGCATTTCCTGAATACAACTTCGGACCAGGCGTTATCCATGACTACCTCTTTTTTGACACGATCCCTGCTGCAATCTCTGACCAGACGCTTTCTGCCTTTCGCAGTCACGCCGATTCAGCCTTGCCCTCATCGCCATGACGTCTTTCAGGGTATGCGTAAGAACGCTGCTTACCCGCGGGGAGCGGATTCAGTTTTCCGCTCCCTGGCTGTAAAAGGAACGCTGGCTACTCTGCTGTCGGTTATGTTGGTAACAGGTCCACGGACACTGGTTGCCGCCCCTTCTGCGGAAGAAATATGGGCAGTCGTTCAGCAACAGCAGCAGGAACTTGAGAGGCTCAGAACGGAACTGCTTGCGAGCCAGCAGAAGCTGGCAGAAGCTCAGCGAAAAATGGCTGCGGCTGGCGATAGCCAGGCGGAACTGGACCGGCAAAAGTCAGAACTGCAGGAAACCCGTGCCATGGTGGAAGCGACTGTAGCGGGTATAGAGTCCGGCGCTTATGGCGGTAGTGCTTCGCCGACTCATCTGGGTGGATATGGTGAGCTCCACTACAATAATACCGACAGCGGTGATCAGATCGACTTTCATCGTTTCGTGCTGTTTGCGACCCATCAGTTCACCGATAACCTCAGTCTTGTTTCCGAGCTGGAGCTGGAACACAGCATTGCCGGCGATGGCAAAGTGGGTGAAATTGAGCTGGAACAGGCATATGTGCAATGGGACTACACCGCCGGCCACCATAGCAGGATGGGATTATTCCTGGTCCCCGTTGGTATTCTGAATGAAACCCATGAGCCAGAAACCTTTTATGGCGTTGAACGCAACAATATCGAGAAGAACATTATTCCCGCGACCTGGTGGGAAGCCGGTGTTATGTTCGGTGGGGAGTTCCTGCCCGGCTGGTCCTATGACCTTGCCATTCACTCAGGGCTGAACCTTGATACTGACAATACCAGTGCTTCAAAGCGTTCGAACATCCGTTCTGCCCGGCAAAAGGTGGGTGAAGCCAATGCCGACAGTCTTGCCTATACCGGTCGCATCAGCTATCGCGGCGTACCCGGGCTGCAGCTCAGCGCGGCGCTGCAGTATCAGACTGACCTGGCTCAGGGCGATGCTGACAAGGTTGGAATCGATACCATCGGTGCCACGTTGTTCGAAGCAGATATGGTCTGGCAGAGAGACAACTTCTCGCTGCGGGCACTGTACGCGCAGTGGGATATTGACAGTGAAATCAACCTGCTCGACCCAGGTGCAGATGAGCAGTACGGCTGGTACATTGAACCGGCTTACCGTGTCACTCAGGATCTGGGTGTATTCGCCAGATATGGTCGCTATGACCTGAAAGCAGGTACCAGCGCGAGCAGTGATGAGCGTAATCAGTTTGATATCGGGGTTAACTACTGGCTGCATGACAATGTGGTTATCAAGTTCGATTATCAGATGCAGGATAACGACCGCGCGACAGATGTGGATGGCTTTAATCTTGGTGTGGGGTATAGTTTCTGAGATGCGCATTTTGTTTTACAGCACCTTTTTTACCTTGTTGGCATCAGCGTTACCGGCGATGGCCGTAACCTATATGGAACCGGCGACGTTCATTGCCGGCAGTTTCACAGAAGAACCGGCGGCTCAGGTCGTCTGGCTGGGTAAGGAAGAGCAACAGGTGGCGAAGGAGATTCTGGGTCATCCTTATCAGGGCCTGCGGGTCAGATACTGGACATCCGGAGATAAGACAGCCTGGATTCTCGATGAAATCGGCAAGGAAAAACCCATCACCACCGGTATCGTTGTCTCTGATACCGGGGTTGAACGGGTCACTATTCTGGCGTTCAGGGAGTCCCGGGGCGGCGAAGTCAGGCATCCGTTTTTTACCGCACAGTTTGCTGGCGTGTCGCTGGATGACAATCTGAGGCTGAATGAATCCATCGATGGTATATCCGGCGCCACTATGTCAGTCAGCGCCGTCAGCAATGTCACCCGTCTGGCCCTGTATCTGCACAGCAAAGTCAGGCGGTCTGGTCAGTATGCCGCGTCCCGTTGATGGTTCCGGGCGTCGTCGCCGTCATCGTCACCGCCTGGCGGGGTTGTTGATTGCGCTGCCTGTTATCGTGATTGTGGTGACTGGCATTATCCTGAATCACGCCTATGATCTGCGTCTCTCTGAACGGATGATTCCGTCATGGCTGGCTGGCCTTTATCATGGCTCAGAACCGGACGTTCGCGGTTTTCTCATTTCTGGACTTTGGGTTTACCAGATATCCGGTGAAATCTATGTTGGCCGCCAACCTGCTGGTTACTGCGCTGAAAGGCTCGTGGGGGCTGTACCCTGGCAGGGCAATCTGGTGGTAGCCTGTGAATCCTCTTTGTGGCTGATGACGGCAGAAGGTGAAGTGATCGAACAACTGAGTGCCGTTCATGGCGTACCGCAAGACCTGACGGCCATGGTGGTTGAAAATGACAAACTAATGCTGGAAAACACACAGGGATGGTTTTCTGCTGCTGCTGATTTGCTCGGATTTGATCCTGTCAGTGAAGCACCAGCGTCTGACAGCAGGCCGCTGCAACGGGTTCCTGATGAGGCACTGCTGGAAGAGGCTGTTTCCTGGCAGCAGTTCCTGACGGATTTGCATACCGGCAGGATCGTTGGCAGCGCCGGGGTATGGTTGTCCGATATTGCTGCGCTGTTGCTACTGTTTATGGTGTATTCTGGCTGCCGGATCTGGTGGCGATCAAAATAGGGTTTACTCAGCCACGCGCCGCATTATACTGGGGCGGTCAGGGCTGATTACGGCCACCTGTATATCCATACGGAACCTTTGATTTGTTAATGCTTCTCCGGAGCGGCGTCACCGTTGTCTTCCGGAACTGCGAATCGATCCGGGTTTGTCGGGGGTATCTTCCACAACCAGACCGGTATCTGACCGGTAACAAGAGGCTAGGAATATGGAACTGAAAGGCAGCAAAACTGAGCAGAATCTGAAAGACGCATTCGCGGGTGAATCCCAGGCAAACCGTCGTTACCTCTATTTCGCAGCAAAGGCGGATGTCGAAGGGTACAACGATGTATCTGCCGTTTTCCGCTCAACGGCAGAAGGCGAAACCGGCCATGCCCACGGTCATCTGGAATATCTGGAAGCCTGCGGTGATCCGGCGACTGGTCTGCCAATCGGCGGGACTTCTGATAACCTGAAGGCTTCAATTGCCGGCGAAACCCATGAGTACACCGACATGTACCCAGGCATGGCAAAAACCGCCCGGGACGAAGGTTTTGATGAAATTGCAGACTGGATGGAAACCCTTGCCAAGGCAGAGCGTTCACACGCTAACCGTTTCCAGAAGGCTCTGGATAATCTGGAAGCCTGAGCACCAGCCCGGCCCCGTCCGGACTGTGAGTGACTAAAGAGCCCGCCCAACTGATTTGTTGGGCGGGCTCTTTTATTCCAGCTGCCCACCGCGGGTCGGCAGACCACCCAGTTCGCGCCATTTGTTGACAATGTGGCAGAACAGCTCAGCCGTCTTGTCACAATCATAGTCTGCCGAATGTGCTTCATGAGCATCAAAGGAAATGCCTGCAACCTGACAGGCGCGTGCCAGTACCGTTTGCCCGAATGCGAGTCCACACAGCGTGGCAGTATCGAAGCTTGAGAAAGGGTGAAAAGGATTGCGCTTAATGTCGCAGCGTTCAGCTGCTGCATTAAGAAAGCTCAGGTCGAAGTTCGCATTGTGCGCGACTATGATCGCTCGTTGGCAACCAGCTTCACGAATCTTGCGCCGGACTGCCCGGAAAATCTGCGATAAGGCGCTGTGTTCCGGAATTGCCTCACGTAAGGGGTTTTCAGGATCTATACCGGTGAAATCCAGAGCAGCCTGTTCGATGTTGGCCCCTTCAAATGGTTCGATATTGAAAAATAACCGCTCTTCCGGATACAGCAGACCGTCATCATCCATATCGATAATCACGGCGGCAGCTTCCAGCAGTGCATCGGTTCTGGCATTAAAGCCGCCGGTTTCAAAATCTATTACAACTGGCAGAAACCCACGAAATCTGTAGGCAATGGGTTTTTTTATATCACTCAAAGGCTGTTCCAACTATGCCTGTTGCACTGACCAGTTGACACTCATACCGGACCTGATGGGTATCAGATCTTCCTTGCCGAATGTCAGTGTGGTGGGTACATCCCAGGCTGATGCATGCAGGGTTATCGTATCAGTATTTCTGGGCAGTTGGTAAAAATCCGCGCCATGAAAACTGGCAAAGCCTTCCAGTTTGTCGAGGGCGTTTTCGGCGGCAAATACCTCAGCGTAAAGTTCTATGGCGGCATGGGCTGTGTAACTGCCGGCGGCGCACCCGCAAGCGTTCTCTTTGGCGCTGCGGGGATGGGGTGCAGAATCAGTGCCCAGAAAGAAAGCCGGGTCACCAGAAGTTGCTGCTTCTATCAGCGCCTGCTGATGCGTATTGCGTTTCAGCACTGGCAAGCAGTAGTACAGGGGTTTCATGCCGCCGACCAGCATGTCGTTGCGGTTGTAAAGCAGGTGGTGGGCGGTGATGGTGGCGCCAATGTTAGCGGGGCTGTCCCGAACCCAGGCGACGGCATCACGGGTTGTGATGTGTTCCAGTATTATCCGAAGAGCCGGAAATGACCGGGTGATGGGCACCAGGTGGCGTTCGATGAATACAACCTCGCGGTCAAAAATATCAATGTCGTGATCGGTGACTTCACCGTGAACAGCCAGAGGCACCCCGGCCTTTTCCATGGCTGCAAACACCGGATACAGACTTTGAATGGAATCGACACCGGCCTGAGAGTTGGTTGTTGCTCCGGCAGGATAGAGTTTGAATGCCTGAACAATTTCTGATTCAGCGGCTGTCTGTACCACCGCCGGGGTGGTGTTAGGGGTAATGTACAGTGTCATCAGCGGCTGAAATGCAGACCCCGTGGGGATCAGGCTGGTGATTCGTTGAAAGTAGGCTTCAGCCGCAGCCACCTGATCCACCGGCGGTATGAGGTTAGGCATCACCAGTGCCCGACCGAAGTACCGGGCAATATCTCTGACCGTATCCGCCAGATAGTCCCCGTCCCGCAGGTGGACATGCCAGTCATCGGGTCTGGTCAGGGTCAGTTGGTCCATAGGAGATGCGCCTTATTGTTCAGTGGGTGGTCAGTCGGCTGGCCGGTTAGGGTCAGCCCTCAGCGGCGCTATTGTACCCGTAAGGCGAAGGAAGACGAACCATAGACTAGACTGACAGTGGTGAGCGTGTTTTACGGTGCCTGGGTCAGCGATGGAAGTCCTGGCTCAGGTTTCTGCGCTCGCGGCCGATACACACTGTGTTGCGCTGTTCTTTCTGATCTGGTTCCTGAAGACGATGTTTTAACTCATGCTGCGCTGGCTGACTCTGATACCCATGCTTATATACAGCACCTTCTACAGCACCTTCGCGGCTGGGCTTACCTATGTTTCGGCGCTGGAAGACAGCCGCTGGGAAACCACGACATCCCGGTATGAGTGCGTGCTGAGCCATATGATCGAAGGCTATGGCAAGGGAGAGTTTATTCACCGGGCAGGGGAAGGGCGCATCTTTCGCCTCACGGGGCAGAGCTTTGCATTCCGGCAAGCACCGGCCAGCATCCTGTCGGTGCCGCCAACCTGGCTACCAGGAAGGGCCAGTACCGTACTGATGACCTCGCCAGCGCCACCACCACAGCTGGAATATAACGGAGACATTACCACCCGGATGGCGGCGGAACTGTTGCGCGGTATGCTGGTGGTTGTGCAGGGTGAGCTGGACGAAGTCGAGGGCGAGCCATTGGCGGTTACCCTCATGACGGCCGGCTTCACTCAGGCTTACGAAGATTTCCAGCGTTGCGAAGTTAACCTGCTCCCGGTCAATTTTGCGCAGATTGAGCGCATCAGAATTCAGTATTCCGGAGGTGAGACAGATGTCCCGGCGACAGACCAGGGATTGCTGCGCAAGGTGGCCGCCTATCTGCAGGTCGATGACTCGGTACGCAGTATCTATGTCGATGGCCATACTGACGGTGAGGGTCTCAGCAAAGACAATATTGTCGTATCGGAGAAGCGTGCAGTAGCGGTTACCCAATACCTTGAATCCCTTGGTGTTCCCGCTGACATGATCGTCACCCGTTACCATGGCGAGAGCTATCCCGTGGCGCCAAACACGACAGCAGCAAATCGTGCCAGAAATCGCCGTACCACTGTCAGGCTCAGCCGGGAGCCACCGGTATTTCCTGAGACGGAGAAAACCCCGGAAGAGACCGAAGCTGAAAAAGCCGAGCTGGCGCAAAAATCTGGATAAAGCACTCTGGAAAATATCAATTGTGAAAAGGTTGCTTAAAACTTGTGTGATGAATTTGGTAAGATGCGCACTTTTTCGGGCGGAGCAGCTCTATCATGGCTAATAACAAGGGTCTGAACAAAATTGTCCTTTCCTATTCAGGTGGCCTGGACACCACTGCGATTCTGAAATGGTTACAGGAAACCTATGAATGTGAAGTTGTCACCTTCACGGCTGATCTGGGTGATGGCGATGACTACTCACCGGTGCGGCAAAAGGCACTGAATTCCGGTGCCAGCGAAGTCTTTATTGATGATTTACGCGAAGAGTTCGTGCGCGATTTTGTCTTCCCCATGTTCCGCTGCAACACGATTTATGAAGGCGAGTATCTGCTGGGTACCTCAATTGCCCGGCCCCTGATTGCCAAGCGCCTGGTAGAGATTGCCAACGAAACCGGCGCCGATGCGATCTCTCATGGTGCAACCGGTAAGGGCAATGATCAGGTGCGTTTCGAGCTGGGTGCCTATGCACTGAAACCCGATGTGCAGGTCGTGGCACCCTGGCGTGAGTGGGACCTGACTTCCCGTGAGTCACTGCTGGCCTTTTGTGAAAAGCATCAGATTCCGGTTGATCGTAAGCACGAAGGAGAGAAATCTCCGTATTCCATGGATGCCAATCTGCTTCACATCAGCTATGAAGGCGGCATTCTGGAAGATCCATGGGCCGAGCCGGAAGAAGCGATGTGGCTCTGGACTGTCTCGCCGGAAGAAGCACCTGATACGCCCACCTATATTGAGCTGACCTACCGCCAGGGTGATGTGGTTGCTATCGACGGTCAGGAAATGACTCC
>JAGRIO010000068.1 GCA_020443225.1 Pseudomonadales bacterium | reverse complement strand
TCCGGTGTAGAGTAATTCCATGCACCCGTTTGATGAAGTCTCCGACAGAGTGGCTGAGCAGACTGCTCATTTGCTGGCCGACGCACCTGAAAGCATCAGAACAGGATTTCAGCGGGTCTGTACGATCAGTGACTATGTTTGTGATCAGTTGCTCAGAAACACCGAGAGTATCAAATCACTGATTGACAGCGGTGACCTTGAAAGAAGTTATGGTGCTGACCACTACCGTTCAGCACTGGCAGGTCTGACCCTTGAGAATCTGGACCTGGCCCTGCGTCGCCTGCGCCACCGTGAAATGGTGCGGATAATCTACCGGGACCTGATGCGCCTGGCACCGCTGCTGGAAACGACCCATGACCTTTCAAATCTGGCAGACGCCTGCATAGAAACCGCGCTTGATCTGCACTATCGCAATAACTGTGAGAAGTATGGGACACCTACAGGCGCCGATTCGGGGAAGCCACAGCGCATGGTGGTGCTGGCGCTGGGTAAGTTGGGGGCGCGGGAGCTGAATGTCTCATCAGATATTGATCTGATATTTTTCTATGACGAACCCGGAATTGTCGATTCCGGCCGCGACATCAGCAATCAGGAATTCTTTGTCCGCACCAGCCGCGACCTGATTCGCTCGCTGGACGCTAATGGTCCTGGCGGTTTTGTTTTCCGTGTTGATATGCGATTACGACCTTATGGTGAAAGTGGCGCGCTGATTCTGAACACCGCGGCCATGGAGAAATATTTCTACGAGCAGGGCCGGGACTGGGAGCGTTATGCCTTCGTCAAGGCGCGGCCGGCTGCCGGTGATATTGACCTTGGGAAACGTTTTCTGACCTGGTTGATTCCCTTTATTTACCGCAAACACCTCGACTATGGCGCGGTAGAATCGCTGCGTGAAATGAAGGGTATGATTAACGCTGAAGTCAGCCGTAAGGACATGACAGATGACGTTAAGCTGGGTCCCGGAGGAATTCGGGAAGTTGAATTCATCGTGCAGGCATTGCAGCTGATCTGGGGTGGTCGTGAAGCCAGGCTGCGCCAGCGCTCTATCCATATCGCTATGGATGAACTCAAATTCGGTGAATATCTGCCGGTTGAAGAAGTGGACAGCCTTAGGGTTGCGTATGAGTTTCTGCGCAATACTGAACACGCTATTCAGGCTGAAAAAGACCGTCAGACGCAGCGGTTACCTGAAAGTGACCTGTCCCGCCAGCGGCTGGCGCAGGCGCTCGGCTTTGATGACTGGTCGGGTTTCTATCATGAACTGATGCAACACCGGGGCCGCGTATCGTCCATCTTCTCCCGTTTTATGACTTCCAATAACGCGGAACGTGAAGAGCTGGTCGAAGGCAATCTGTTCTGGGTCAGTATCTGGCGTGAACCTCTGTCTGACGATAGTCTTGAGTTGTTGTATGAATCCGGTTTCAGTGACGGCCGGAAACTCGCTGAGGAATTACAGACGTTTCGCACCAGGCTCAGCGACAGTGAGCATCAGGACCTTAGCATTGAACGTGTAGACCGGCTGATGCCGGTGCTACTCAGTCTCTGTGCGCGTGAGAAACATCCGGCGCAGACGTTGTTACGCATGCTGAAAGTGGTCAGTCAGATCGTGCGTCGCAGTACCTATATTTCTTACCTGCTGGAAAACCTGGACGTACTTAAGCGCAGCGTTCACCTGTGCGGCATGAGTCCATGGGTGTCAGAGCGGCTGGCAGAGATGCCTATTCTCCTGTACGAACTATCTGACCGTCGTACTCATGAAGCAGAATTCAGCAAGGCGTTGCTGATTCGCGATCTCGATGACCAGCTCGCAGATGTCGAAGACGACGACCTTGAGACCCAGATGGACGTGCTCCGACAGTTCAGGAATGGTGCGGTGCTGAAAGTGGCCGCATTTGAACTGCTGGATGTGCTGCCTTTGATGAAGGCATCCGATGCACTGACAGATATCGCCGAAGTAGTACTGGAACGTTCGGTGAACCTTGCATGGCGACAGATGGAGTCTCGCTTCGGGGTGCCCTGTAACCGTGACAATGAACCCTGTGGTTGTGAG
Source organism: Pseudomonadales bacterium (assembly GCA_020443225.1). GTDB lineage: Bacteria > Pseudomonadota > Gammaproteobacteria > Pseudomonadales > Azotimanducaceae > UBA4582. The sequence continues at coordinate 12,787 of JAGRIO010000068.1, read as the reverse complement.
CTGGCGTTGGTAGCCTATGGCAAGCTTGGGGGTATCGAGCTGGGCTATGGCTCTGATCTGGATGTGGTGATGCTGCATGATGCCGATATCTACGGCCGCACTAATGGTGAAAAATCCATTGAGAACGGTGTCTTCTATCACCGTATGGCACAGCGCATCATTCACATCCTGACCCGCTATACCCGCTTCGGCACTGTCTATGAAATTGACCTGCGGCTGCGCCCTTCAGGAGCCAAGGGTCCGCTGGTCAGTACCTTTTCCGCCTTTGACCGCTATCTTCGGGAAGATGCCTGGACCTGGGAGCATCAGGCACTGGTTCGCTCACGCTTCGTGGCAGGTCCGGCTCATCTGCGGGACCGGTTCGGAGAAATTCGCCACCAGATCTTGTCGTTGCCGAGAGACCCGGATGTTTTACGGGAAGAGGTCGTCGCCATGCGGGAAAAGATGCGCGTTCAGCTTGATAAGGGGGCTGCCCGCAAGCCCGTGGTCAGCCAGGAAAACGAAGCTCTGGATGAGGTACTGATTTCCGGATTTGACCTCAAACACGGCGTCGGTGCCATGGTGGATATCGAGTTTCTGGTGCAGTACTGGGTGCTGGCCTCAGCCCGCGAACATCCTGCGATAACCACCTGGTCTGACAAGGTCCGTATTCTGGAAGATCTGGTTCGCGCCGGGGTACTGACCACCGCAGAACGTGAGCGTCTGCAGGCGGCCTATCTGGCTTATCGTTCGGCCGTTCACTACCAGTGGCTGGGGGGTGAAATGTCCAGTTTCGAAACTCTGCAGCAACACCGCGAGCTGGTCCGGGAGATCTGGCTGGCTCACATGGGCAGCTGATCATCCAGATTTCATCCGGCCTTCGCCGCGTGTAGAATACGCGGTTCTTTTATCCAAATAATATTGATCAGGAAGTTCCGAACATGTCTGAGACAATGGCAGATAGAGATGGTGTCATCTGGTTTGACGGGGAAATGGTGCCATGGCGCGATGCACGGGTGCATGTACTGACCCATACCCTTCATTATGGACTTGGCGTGTTCGAAGGTGTCAGAGCCTATGCCACTGACCGTGGCCCGGTGATTTTCCGGTTACAGGATCATACTAATCGCCTGTTCCGGTCGGCGCATATCCTGACCCTGCCGATGCCCTTCTCAAAAGAGGAAATCAATCAGGCGCAGATTGATGTGGTGCGGGAAAACGGTCTGAAGGAAGCCTATCTGCGGCCCATGTGTTTTTACGGCTCTGAAGGTATGGGTCTGAGAGCTGATAATCTGAAGCCTCATACCATCGTGGCGGCCTGGGAATGGCCTAATTACATGACCCCGGAAGCCAGGGTAGAGGGTATACGGGTGCGCACCTCTTCCTACACTCGCCACCATGTCAATATCACCATGTGCAAGGCCAAGGCGAATGGTAACTACATCAATTCCATGCTGGCGCTGAAAGAGGCGCTGGACAGCGGCTGTGATGAGGCGCTGCTGCTCGATAACGAAGGCTATGTCGCAGAAGGCAGTGGTGAAAACATTTTCCTGGTACAGAACGGCAAACTGGTGACGCCGGAACTGACTTCGTGCCTCGAAGGCATTACCCGTCAGACGGTGTTTGATTTTGCCGAAGAGCTGGGCCTCAGCATTACCGAGCGCCGTATTACCCGCGACGAAGTTTATATCTCGGATGAGGCCTTCTTCACAGGTACGGCGGCTGAAGTGCTGCCTATCAGGGAACTGGACGGCCGGGTGATCGGTAGCGGTGTCCGTGGCCCGGTAACGGAAAAACTGCAATCCATGTACTTTGATCAGGTCATGGGCAAGCGCGCGGAGCATCCCGAGTGGGGCACCCCAGTATTGTCCTGATGATCAGCGCGCCGGTCCTCAGCAACTGCGGTAACGGTGCTGCAGAACCCGCAGCTGCAAGGTCCGCTCTCAGAATGATTACTTGCGGGAGAAGGTCGTGAGCAGTTCCGCTGGCCGCATACTGGTTGTCGGACCAGCCTGGGTCGGGGATATGGTAATGTCCCAGACCCTGTATTCGGCCCTCAGAGAGATCAACCCGGATGTGCAGATCGACGTACTGGCGCCAGCGGCCAGCCTGCCGCTGGTCAGCAGAATGGCAGAGGTCAGCGAAGGCCTTTTGTTCGAGGCGGGACATGGTGAGTTAAACCTGCCCTACCGGCGGCGTATGGGTGAGTTTCTGCGTGGTAATCACTATGATCAGGCCATCGTGTTGCCTAACTCCCTGAAAAGCGCGCTGGTACCCTTCTTTGCGGATATTCCTGTCCGCACCGGCTTTCGCGGTGAATTTCGCTACTGGTTGCTGAATGACATCCGCTTGCTGAACAAGCAGCGCTTGCCCCTCATGACGGATCGCTTCATGGCGCTGTCGGTGCCCACAGGTGAGCCTGTGCCCGCGCTCCGGTATCCGCTGCTGCAGATTAATGAGATCAATCGACAGAAACTGCTGCAGAAGCTGTCACTGTCTCTGAGCAAGCCGGTGCTGGGATTATGTCCCGGGGCCGAATTCGGTGACGCGAAGAAATGGCCGGAACAGCATTATGCTGCGCTCGCAGACAAAGCCATCAGGGAAGGTATGCAGGTCTGGCTGTTCGGCGGTCCCAAAGATGCAGAAACGACCCGTCTTATTCAGCAGCTTATGGATCTGGGCAACCTCGCCAGTGTGTTTGATCTGGCTGGGCAGACAACCCTGCTTGATGCCGTTGATCTCCTGTCCCTGTGCCAGCGCGTTGTATCTAATGACTCTGGCCTGATGCACATTGCCGCGGCGACTGGTGTTAAAACCGCTGTGGTTTATGGTTCCACGTCACCAGGGTTTACGCCGCCTTTGGCAGACGATGCGGAAATCTTTGCCCTTACCATGGATTGCCGGCCCTGCTTTAAACGAACCTGCCCGCTGGGGCATAAGAATTGTCTGGTCAATCTGACGCCTGATCATCTCGACCGGTTTATTGAGCAAGGGATGAAACCTTCTTGAAAGTCCTGCTGGTAAAGACCTCATCTCTGGGTGACGTCATTCATGCTTTGCCAGCGGTCTCCGACGCGCTCACCAGTGTACCGGGTCTGAGCCTCGACTGGGTGGTTGAGGAAGCTTTTGCTGACATTCCCCGTCGCCATCCCGGTGTCAGCAATGTGATTCCCTGTGCGGTGCGGCGCTGGCGCAGGCAATGGTGGGCAAGCCGTGGCGAAATTCTGCAGCTCCGGCAGCGACTGCAGAACAATCACTATGATCTGGTGCTGGATTCTCAGGGTCTGCTGAAAAGTGCACTGATTGCCAGACTGGCGGGTGCCAGTGTTACTGCGGGATACCAGCGCGACTCGGCCCGTGAGCCGCTGGCCGCGCTGTTTTATCGGCGAACCAGTGAGGTTCCGCTGGATCTGCATGCAGTGACCCGTCAGCGTCGCCTGTTTGCAGACCTTCTGGGTTACGACTGCCCTGACACGCCTGTGAATTTCGGCCTGACAACCGGCGACCAGAGCCCTGACAGTGCAGTTCTGTGTTTTCATGGTACGACCTGGGCCACCAAACACTGGCCGGTACACTGCTGGAAGACACTCGGACGACTGCTGGCCGGGGCTGGTCTGGCAATGCGTCTGCCTGCCGGCAATTCTGAGGAACGGCAACGGGCGGAAACCATTGCCGCCGCGGTGGGCGATACCGCCAGCGTATTACCCCCCATGAGCCTCGATGCATTGTGTACCGAACTGACACGGGTGCAGGGGGTTGTCACGGTTGATACCGGCCTTGGGCATCTGGCCGGCGCACTCAACCTGCCACTGGTAGCGATCTATGGTCCCACGCGACCGGCCCTGACTGGGCCTCTCAGCCAGTATCAGACGATCTTTGCAGACACTAATCTGCCCTGTGCGCCCTGCATGAACAAACACTGCCGGTATGATGAGGACACGCAAGAGCGTAGAATATTTCCCCCTTGCTTTGAAACTTCAAGCCCGGAGCAGGTGCTGGAAGCGTTGCAACAACAGATAGAAGTCGCCCGGAGTGCGAATTGAAACTAGCGTTCTGCCTGTACAAGTATTTTCCCTATGGCGGCCTGCAGCGTGATTTTCTGCGTATTGCCATGGACTGTCAGGCCCGTGGACACCAGATCAGGGTTTATACGTTGCTGTGGGACGGCGATATACCGGAAGACTTCGACGTGGTTCTGGTACCGGTGGATGCGCTCACCAACCATACTCGTTACAAGCGTTTCAGTGAATGGGTGCAGGCGCATCTGACTGACCATCCGGCAGATTGCCTGATCGGCATCAACAAGATGCCGGGGCTGGATGTTTATTACGCGGCAGACTCCTGCTACGAAGAGAAGGCTCAGACTCAGCGGGGCTGGCTCTACCGTCAACTACCCCGTTACAAGCATTTTGCCGAGTACGAGCGGGCCGTGTTCTCACCGGAAAGCCGTACTGAGATCCTGATGATCTCCCATGCCCAGAAACCCTATTTCCACAAATACTATGATACGCCGGAACAGCGGATGCACTTCCTGCCGCCGGGTATCTCCAGAGACCGTATTGCTCCGGATAATGCCGCGGAGATCCGCCGCCAGAAGCGTGCTGAGTTCGGTATCGCTGATGATGAACATCTGCTTCTGGCCATCGGTTCCGGTTTTATCAAGAAAGGCCTGAGTCGCACCCTGTACGCCCTGCGTTCCCTGCCGCCCGCAATCCGGGACAAAACCAGGCTGTTTGTGATCGGGGAAGACAATCAGGCGCCATTCCGCCGCATGACCTTTGCCTTGGGAATTCGCAAGCAAGTGGAATTTCTTTCCGGGCGTGATGATGTGCCTGAGTTTCTGCTGGCCGCAGACGTGCTGATGCACCCGGCATTGGATGAAAATGCCGGTATGGTGTTGCTTGAAGCCATAGTCGCGGGTCTGCCGGTCATAGCCACGGATATTTGTGGTTATGGTCATTATGTTGAAGAAGCTGATGTGGGCACGCTGATTAAAAGTCCTTTCTCACAGGAAAATCTTAACGCGCAGTTAGCAGACATGCTGACCGAGCCAGCACCGGAAAAGTGGCAGCGCAACGGCCGCCATTTTGCGACCACGGCAAACATCTACTCACTGCCGCAGGAAGCCTCAAGGATCATTGAGCGGGTCGCGCTGGACAAAATGGGGCGACGCGCGACCCGTGGCACGCTCGCCTTCTGCCTCTACAAGTACTTTCCGTTTGGTGGGCTGCAACGGGATTTCCTGCGTATTGCGGGCAAGTGTCAGGATAAGGGCTACAGCATCCGGGTTTATACGCTGTCCTGGGAAGGTGAGGTTCCCGCTGGCTTTGATGTCATCATTGTTCCGGTGACTGCGATCACGAATCACAGCCGCTACGAAAAATTCTATGAATGGGTGCAGGAACATCTGCAGGCTGAACCGGTGAAAGGTGTAGTCGGCTTCAACAAAATGCCTGGCCTGGATGTTTATTATGCCGCGGACTCCTGCTACGAAGATAAAGCGCAGACCCAGCGCGGGCATCTGTACCGGGCGATTCCCCGCTATAAACATTTCTCGCGGTTTGAGAAAGCGGTATTTGACCGTGATCAGAAAACCTCGATACTCATGATCTCGGAAGTGCAGAAACCGCTGTTTCTGAAATATTATGGTACTGAGGAAGAGCGTTTCTTCAGCATGCCACCGGGTATATCCCGTGACCGCATAGCGCCGCCGGATGCTGCAACAATCAGGCAGCAGTTCCGCGCCGGGTTCAACATTGCCGATGATGAGCTGCTGTTACTGCTGGTGGGCTCAGGCTTTATCACCAAGGGTCTGGACCGGATACTGATTGGTATGAGTCACCTGCCAGAGCCGTTGAAGTCGAGAACCCGCCTGATCGCAATCGGTCAGGACAATCCTGCCAGTTTTGAGCGCATGGCTGCGCGTCTGGATCTTGACAGTCAGGTAACGATACTCAGTGGCCGTGACGATGTCCCCCGCTTCTTCCTCGGGGCCGATCTGCTGGTTCATCCGGCCTACGTTGAAAATACCGGTACGGTGCTGATTGAGGCGATCGTTTCCGGCCTGCCGGTTCTGGCGACTGATGTGTGTGGCTATGCCCGGTATGTGGAAGAAGCAAATGCCGGCAAACTGGTCCGGTCCCCCTTCAGTCAGGATCAGTTCGATGGCTTGCTGAAGGAAATGCTGACGTCTCCTGAGCGCCAGAGCTGGTCAAAGAATGGTATTCAGTTCGCTGCCTATGCGGATATTTACAGTATGCCGGACAGAGCCGCGGATGTGATCAGTGAGGTCGTGGGGTAGCATCATGGCCTGGGTAGACAGTGAAATCCGTGACTATCTGCAGCCGGATCATCTGTTTGAGCAGGTTACCCGACTTGAGGGTGAGGTGTTCCGTGAAGTGGAAACCCGTAAGACGCTGCGCTTCTCTCTGGGAGACCAGAACTATTTTGTCAAAATCCACCGGGGCGTCGGCTGGAAAGAAATTCTGAAAAACCTGTTGCAGTTTCGCTGGCCTGTACTGGGTGCCAGGAACGAGTGGCTGGCTTTGCGCAAGCTCCGCCAGGCCGGCATAGATACCCTGGAACCACTGGCCTATACCTCAGAAGGCCTGAATCCTGCCGGCCTGAAAAGTTGTCTGGTGACCCGCGCCCTCGAAGACACGCTGAGCCTGGAGGAGGTCTGCCAACAGCACCGTCTGAGACCTGGCCTTAAGCACCGGCTGATTACCCGGACTGCAGAAATTACTGCCAGACTTCATCAACTGGGGGTTAATCACCGGGATCTTTATATCTGTCATTTTCTGATTCGCCTGGATGAACTTGATGCAGAGAACCCCCGGCTGTTTCTGATCGATCTGCACCGCGCTCAGATCCGCAACCACACACCGCAACGCTGGCAGGTTAAGGATGTTGGTGCGTTGTATTTCTCTGCCATGGTGGATGCGGGCCTTACGCGCAATGACATATACCGGTTTCTGCGAGCCTATACGGGGCTTCCCCTGCGGGAAGCCCTGCAGGCAGACCGTCACTTCTGGCGACAGGTGCAGCAACGCGGAGAGGCCCTTTATCTTGAGTCCTGGCCACAGTTACCAGACCTTATGAAGCGACAGACTGAGGCGCTGGATGAGTGATAGCACCGCGTGGCAACTGTTTGGAGCCACCCAGGCAGAGCAAAGCGCGTTTGGCGATTTCGGCACGGTCTTTTCCCTGTCAGGTCAGGTCATCAATCACACACCTATGAGCAGCCTGATTCGTGTCGAACACGAAAATCTTGGCTATTATCTGAAGATATACCGTACTGGTGGCAAAGGACCACGTCGTTATCTCGGTCGCTCACGACTGCGGGCCGAATTTGAAAATGCCCGGTATCTCGCCGGTTGTGGCGTATCTACCCTGACAGTGCTGGGGTTCGGGGAATACCGTAATGAGAGATTCGACCGCTATGGGGCACTACTCACCCGGGAAGCGGTCGGCTGCCGGGACATGGCCCGCATCGGTCGGGAAAATCCCGAACTGTTTCAGAACCCTGACCTGACCCGCTGGCTTACCGAGCGTCTGGCGGAGGAAGTCAGAAAAATGCATGCAGCGGGCTTTGTTCATGGCGATCTGAAATGGAGAAATATTCTGGTTCGCTTCTGTCGGGGAAGGGAACTTTATATAATCGACAGCCCCATGGGTATCCGGACTACCGGCAGTCGCTTCAGACGGGGAGTGATCAAGGATCTGGCCTGTCTGGATAAATTGGGCAAGGTTCATCTGTCCCGCTGTCAGCGGCTGCGGTTTGTACTGCGCTATCTTGGCAGGCCAGCACTGAAGAGTGCAGACAAAGCCTGGATAACCCGGATACTTGAGTTTTTCAGGGGTCGGGAATAGCCGTTCGGCGGTTGAAGATCGAACTGGCAGTGAAAAGATTGTAAAAGGACGTTATGAATACACTGGATGCAGAGCAACTGATAGAGGCTGGCCGCGAACTGGCGGCGCCGTTCTGCATGGAAGTCATTCGTGACAGTCAAACCAGAACCCTTACGGTCCAGCAGATATTCCGGCTGCTGCCTGGCAAGCGCATTGTGGCGCTTGCTGAATGCTGCGGCGAACAACTGCTGATCAAGACCTATATCGGGCGTACGGCGACCAAGTACATGGCCCGGGAGCGCAATGGCGTTAACCTGATTGCTGATGCTGGTGTGCGTACGCCGTCTCTGCTCTGGCATGGCCAACTGGCAGATGGCAGGGGCCACATCCTCGCATTTGAATATCTTGAATCGGCTGTCAGCCTGTTCGATTCCTGGCAGACCGCTGAAGGTTATGATGAGCAGGTCGCCATTCTCACCAGAGCGATGCAGATTATCGCCCGTCTGCACAATGTTGGCGTTGTGCAGGATGACCTGCACCTGGCCAATTTCCTGATGGCCGATAACCGCCTGTATACCATTGACGGCGGTGGTATCAGCCGCCGTTCAGAGCCGCCACTGCCCCGCAGCCATAGTCTGAATAACCTGGGATTGTTCTTTGCGCAGTTTTTCCCCACGTTTGATGAAATGGTGCGGGTTGTGTTTCCGGCCTATGAAGCTATCCGTGGCTGGGGGGCTGATGCCAGCCGGCTGCCAGAGCTGCGCAGGGAAATTCTACGTAACCGTGAAAACCGTAAGCGTAATTATCTGGATAAGGTATTTCGCGACTGCACCCGCTTCCTGTGCCGTTCCAGTCTGAAAGAATTTATGGTCTGCGAACGCAGTGAGTACAACGCCGAGCTGGAAGAACTGCTGGCTGACCCGGACCGCTTTATCGATAACGCTGAGATTCTGAAGAACGGTAATACGACCACTGTCGCACTGGTGAACCTGTCAGACCGTGCCCTGGTGATCAAACGCTATAACATCAAGGACGCCGTGCATGGCCTGAAAAGGGCGCTGCGCAAGAGTCGCGCCTGGCATTCATGGTCCAACGCTTTCCGGATGGAATTTCTGGGTATTCGTTCTCTGAAGCCCGTTGCCATGATCGAAAACCGGCTCGGTCCTATTCGCCGTACTGCTTATTTCATTTCAGAGTACATACCCGGGCCCGATGCCCTTGAATGCCTGCAGGGACTGGATAATCCTGATAAAGAGATGCGGGCGCTGGCGGAAGTTTTGCAGCAACTATGTAAGAGCCGGATCTCCCACGGTGATCTGAAAGCCACTAACTTTGTAATGGCAGAAGATGGCCCGGTAATCATCGATCTGGATGCAATGGAAGAGTATCGGGATCATCAGCAGTTTGTCCGCGCGTTTAACAAGGACCTGAACCGCTTCATGGCTAACTGGGATGACCGGCCAGAGATTGCCTCTCACTTCAGCGGATTGCTCGCAGACCTGCCATTGCAGGCTCGTAGCCACTGAACTCTCGGTCATTTACCTGTCTGATCAGGTTCTGGTAAGTACGCAGATAGTCAAGCAGCATCACATCCGATCAGTTAGAATATCCGGCGTTTTTTCTTTTAAGAGTAGTCATCTTTGTCGTTAACAGTATTGGGACTATCCGGTGCCCTGACCCACGACCCTTCTGCCGCAATTTATATCGATGGTGAGCTGATTGCAGCCGCAGAAGAAGAGCGGTTTACCCGGGACAAACATGCCAAAAACCGCATGCCTCTTGAGGCTTCACGGTGGTGTATGAAGTTTGCCGGTCTCAAACCCTGTGATATTGACGTCGTCGCGTTTCCTTTTGGTGAAATCAGTCTGACCAGCCCGGCACGCTGGCATTACGCAAAACGTTACTGGTATGCCCCTGACCGGGCGCTCGATGCCCTGTTCAATGGCAACCGGCATTATCGCCGCAATGTCAAAAAGGTTCAGGAACTGTTACAGGAACTGAATATCGACTGGAATAAGATCGAGTTTGATGCGGTCGAGCACCATCTTGCCCACGCCAGCAGCGCCTATCATCTCAGTGGTTTTCAGGAGAAAACCGCGATTCTGGGGATCGATGGCAAGGGCGAGTATGCCACCACCTTCTTCGGCTACGGCGAAAATGGTGTGATTCACAAAATCAAGGAATTCTATGACCCGGACTCTCTGGGGCAGCTGTATGCCTCATTCACGGAATACCTGGGTTTCGAGATGCTAGATGGTGAGTACAAGGTCATGGGTATGGCACCCTATGGCGACCCTTCCCTCTATGACCTGTCGCGGCTGATCGATTTTGATGGGGAAGATATCCGGGTTAACACAGAACTGGTGAATACTGTCGGACTCCGGCGCTACAAGGAAGGCCGCAAGGGTTTCTACTTCAGCCAGAAGCTGATCGACTGGCTGGGCCCGCGCAGAAAGGGTGACATTGCCGATGATCCCTATGTGCACTATGCAGCCTCCATGCAGAAAATGTATGAGGATATTTCCCTGCAGCTGATTGACCGTTATCTGGGCGACATTCTGAAGGAAACCGGCAAGCTGGTGTTTGCCGGCGGCGGCGCACTGAACGTGAAACTGAACCAGAAGATTCTGGGACTTGATTACGTCAAAGAACTGTTTGTGCAACCTGCAGCCAGTGACGCTGGTACTGCCATTGGTGCGGCTTCCTACGCCAGCTGGAAACGGGGCGTGATGCCAGAAAAACTGCAACACGTTTATCTTGGGCCCCGCTACACCACTGAAGAGTGTATTGAAGCCTGCGAGAACCATCCGGAAAAACCCGCTTTTGAAAGGATTGCTGACGTGCCTGCAAAGGCGGCAGAAATTCTGGCGGCTGGGCACCCTGTATCCTGGTGTCAGGGGCGAATGGAATTTGGTCCGCGTGCACTCGGTGGCCGCAGTATTCTCGGATGTCCCAGTCACCCGGGTATCGCCGATAAGATCAATGAGCAGATCAAGTTCCGGGAACGCTGGCGGCCCTTCTGTCCCAGTATTCTCGATACCGTCGCTAAAGACATGATCCAGACCGATCACCCTGCGCCTTATATGACGATCACCTTCGAAGTCGCGGAAGAATGGAAACACCGGGTACCGGAAGTGGTTCATGAAGATGGAACTTCCCGGGTACAGATCGTAAATCAGGACACTAATCCCCGTTACTATGCATTGCTGCAGGAAATGGAGAAGCTCACCGGCAATGGCGTAGTGCTGAATACCTCCATGAATCGCCGCGGTGAGCCTATGGTCTGCTCTCCGGCAGATGCCCTGAATATGTTTTTTGGTTCTGATCTTCAGTATCTGTTTCTGGAAGATCTGCTGGTGACCAAGCAAAAAGCCTGATGTCCCGCGCGCCGCTGAAGGTCCTGCAGATTTGTCATGATTATGAAGGCCCCTTCAAAGGCGTAGCTTACGAATTCAACAGCGCCTTTGCTGACCATCATGTCACGACTTTGTTTCTGCGTGGTGCGGATACTCCTTCTGTACGCGAAGCGGTCGGAGGTGACGAGGTCATCTTTTTTGAACAGGCCGAAGGCTCCCTCAGTGGAATCAAATGGACCACTATTTTTCGGGTAGCGGCGCTGTTTCGCCGGCAGAAGTTTGATCTGGTGATTGCTCACCGCTACAAAGGTATCTATCTGGCGGGCATCATGAGTTACTTCTTTACTATCCCGCTGATTCTTGGTGTTGCTCATGAGATGAATGTATTTCGGCGCCCGACCCGGGCCCTGTTCCTGACTTTCTGGCGCCCCCGGATTGTTATGTTAGCGATCTCTGGTGCAGTCGCCGACAGTATCGAGCGCTATTGCCCGGGACTGGTGTCAGCAGGACGATTGTTTGTTACTGGTCATGGCATTGATGACAGTGCTGCCCAACTACCCCGCACAGAAGCCCGGCAGCTGCTGGATTTGCCGCAGGATGCGCTGGTATTCGGAACTGTCGGCCGGCTGGTGCGAAAAAAGGAGCAGCACTTACTGATCGAGGGTTTCGCCATTGCAGATCTGAATGCCACTTTGTGTCTGGTGGGCGATGGCCCGCTGGCAGCAGCGCTGGCAGAACAGGCGCAGGGTCTTGGCTGCGGACAGCGGGTCTGCTTTGCCGGCTGGCAAACAGATGCAGCCAGGTTGCTGAGTGCGTTCGACGCCTTTGTTTTCCCGTCAGGTGATGAGGAAGGATTCGGTATTGTTTTGCTGGAAGCGATGCGGGCCGGGGTGCCGGTAATCTCATCCAATGCGCCCGGTCCCGCCGAAGTGCTGGGGGCGACAACACCCGGGCCATTAGCTGCAGGGTTGTTGTTTCAGGCGGGTGATGCCGGGGCGCTGGCAGAACAGTTGCGACACTTTAACAGCATGTCAGAAGAAGCCAGACAACAAATGGCCGACCAGGCGCGACAGCACTTCAGGCAGGAGTTCACCCTTGCGGCGTTCCGGCACAAGCTGTTGACCCTGCCGCCGGTGGTGGCCCTGCTGAAGTAAAGAGTTGCAGCGATGGGTTGAACCTATTGGCTACCCGCAGAGGTCCCTCAGGTTTTACCGAACCTCAGTCCCACCAGAATACGATTACGGACAATGGCCGCGCGCCAGGCGCTCAGACCGCTGGCTTGCAGATACTCAGCGATAAAACGATCAGGCCCAAATGACTCAAAATACTGACGGTCCTGCCGGGCGCGTATCAGGTGCAGAATATTGCGCGCCCGCAGTAACAGCCGCAAGGGACGGTTCCTCACATACAGATCAGAGATATCCAGCAGTGCCAGCCCCTCTGATTCCTGATGCAGTAAGTTACCGAGGTGGATAGCCCGGAAGTAAATCCCTTTGTGGTGTAACCCGGCCAGTTGCGTGGCAAGTGGTTCCAGTAATCGCACCTGGCCTTCACTGCATAGTTGCCGAAAATCGAGACCCGGCAATTGCGGGTAAAACAGC
>JAGRIO010000067.1 GCA_020443225.1 Pseudomonadales bacterium | reverse complement strand
AGCTGAACTGAAGCTTAAGATATCCGAAAGGGCGGTTTATCCGCCCTTTTTATTGGGCGGTATGTCGCGTCATAATGGCGTTCGGGGAACGTTGAGCGGTATAACCTGTCTCAGCTAACTCTGGTTGCAACCGAAAATACGCGTTAAAGGAACACTATGAAAAGACTGACTCTGATTCTGGCCGGTGTGTTGATGACCCTGACAGCAGCTGTATCTGCGCAGGATGTCCCTTATGAAGAAGGAACACACTATGTGGCACTTGAAGTACCCATCAAAACCAGGAACGAAGGCCGTATCGAGGTGGCTGAGTATTTCAGCTATGGTTGCCCGCACTGTTTTTCATTTGATCCGCTGATTGGTGCCTGGAAAGAAAAACTGGCGGATGATGTTGAATTCATCCGAACGCCTGCTGTCTGGAACAAAGATTATGAGGTTTATGCACAAACCTATTATGCCGCTCAGGCTCTGGATGTGCTTGATACTATTCACACGCCTCTGTTTGAAGCTATTCACCTGAAGCAGGAAAGACTCAATGATCCGCGGGCCATGGCCAGGTTCTTTGGTGAGCACGGCGTAGACCCGGCTGACTTTGCCAAGGCTTACAGCTCCTTCGGTGTGCGTGCAGGAACGCAACAGGCCGTTGCGCGCGGCCGGGCTTATCGTTCAGGTGGTGTGCCGGCCATCATCGTTAATGGCAAGTATCGGGTCGAAGGTTCCATGGCTGGCAGTATGGCTAACGTACTCAAGGTTGTGGATTTCCTGATCGAAAAGGAACGCGCTGCCCTTCAAAGCCAGTAGTTCGTCTAACGCCCTTACGGAAAAAACAGCTTTACTGATACGGCAGGCAAACCTCATTGATTACCTTAGATGATATCCGCACCGAGGACGAGATCGTTCTCGGTGTTGCACCAGCCCGAATTACCGATCAACTTCCCAGGCGCCTGTCTGACAGGGTGCTCGAGTGGTGTGAAAAAACACCAGCCATGCCAGCATTGAAGAGCAACGGTAAGACCATCAGTTATGGTGAGATGGGGAAGCTTATTGCCGAAACCCGTGAATGGCTCGTAGCCCGGGGCGTGCGGCCCGGTGACAGGGTCATGATTGTGGGTGAAAACGGTCTGGCACTGGAGCTGATTTTCCTGGCGTTGAGCACCATGGACGGTATAGGTGCGGTCATCAATGCCCGCCTGTCCCACCGTGAAATCGGGCTGATTGCAGATGACTGTGATCCCCGAATCGTGGTCTTCACAACGGATGATTCGGCCGATGCTCTGGCCCACTCTGAAGAAATGGGTGCAGAGCCTGTGAGGCTGAGTTTTGGGGATTTCCGGGCCACCAGAGCACGGGAAACTGAACCGGAGGTCTGCAGTGATGACCCGGTGGAGCAGGTGCTGGCAATGATCTATACCACCGGTACCACAGGTACGCCTAAAGGCGTCATGCTTACCCACCGGAATCTCTCTTTCATTGCCTTTATCTCTGGCCGTCTGAGAGGTATTCAGGCTGGTGACCCTGTCTACTGCGTGCTGCCCATGTCCCATGTCTTTGGCTTGTCCGCGGTCAGTTCTTCGGTGTTGTTTTGTGGTGGTTGTGTTCACCTGGTGTCGCGTTTTTCCGCCAGCGAGACTCTGCGGGCGATAGAAGAAGATCAGCTGGTGGGTTTCCTGGGCGTGCCTACGATGTATGCCATGATGCTGGAAGCGTTGCAGGGTCGTGAAAACTGGCAGCCGCGCCGGCCGCGGTTTATGTTTTCCCGCGGCGCACCGCTGGACCCTTCACTCAAGCAGCGGGTTGAAGCCAGATTCGGTATGCCTTTGCATAATGGTTTTGGATTGACTGAAACCGGTCCCACCGTCTGCCAGACCCGTCTTTACGCTCCTCTGGAAAACTGCTCAGTGGGTTTTCAGCTGCCGGGGGTTGATGTGGAAGTTCGTGGGGCAGACGGTAAGTCAGTGCCTCAGGGGGACGTGGGTGAGTTGTGGGTGCGTGGCCCCAATGTTATGAAAGGCTATTTTCGCAAGCCAGAGCTCACCGCCGAAGTGATCGTTGATGGCTGGTTTAACACTGGCGATCTGGTCAATATGGACTCAGCCGGTGCCATTCACATTGCTGGTCGCAGCAAAGAACTCATTATTCGTAGTGGTTTTAATGTCTACCCGCCGGAAGTTGAGGCAGTACTGGCGAGTCACCCTGATGTCAGCTTGTGCGCGGTGGTTGGGCACCGGGTAGGTGAAGATGAAGAAATTGTTGCCTTTATTCAGCCGGTAGAAGGTCATCAGATTGATGAGCAGGCAATCCATGATTTTGCCCGTCAAAGTCTGGCGGGTTACAAGGTGCCCAACCGGCTGGTCATTAAACAGGCTTTACCCACAGCACCTTCCGGCAAGATACTCAAACACCAGTTGGCGTCTTCTCTCTGATCAGAGAGGTCTGTTGTTAATAACAGTCGCTGCTGGCGCTCATACTGGTGCCGGCACTTTCCAGCTCTCTTGATTCGTCTACACGGCGTTTCAGATCCTTGCCGGGCTTGAAATGGGGCACATATTTGCCGGGTTTGTGAATACCCACTTCGCCTGTTTTGGGGTTTCTCACTGTACGGGGTTGTCGGTAGTGATTGGAGAAGGTGCCAAATCCGCGGATTTCAATGCGCTCTCCCGAAGCGAGGGATTCCGACATAATATCAATGATCGTGTGCACTGCGAGATCGACATCGCGGCTGGTCAGCTGATCAAGCTTCTCGGACATTCTCTTTATTAATTCTGACTTGTTCATATAAACGCGCTGGCCGGTAATCAGTGACACAGGGTCGAATGAACCTATATTACAACTTTTGTTACTATTATCAATAATTTATATCATCATACTAATGTATAAGTTTAGATCTGTCGTCAAGGCTGCGGATTTGACGTGAGTTTTTCCGCAAAGACAGCCGGAAAGCCCGCGTAAAGCCCGCAACAGGGCGGTCCCGATATCCGGTGCCGGCGTTGAATCCTGTTGCCCATAAGCGTAGAATTCGCCATGGCGAAATCCAATGAGCTCTCAGGTTTCTGTTTCCCTCACAGAATCAGTTGTGTCAAACGACCCCCGCTTCTCGCCTGTCTGATTATCTCGTTTAACCACGATTTGTCCTTAACCCCTAATTTGCGACGGTCTCCGCCGATGCGAAGATCTGCTTATACCCAGGAGAATTAGATGGCCACCATTCTCAATGATATTTCCCGAACCTTTTCTGAATACCTGTTGCTGCCTCGTCTCACCCGCAAAGAACAGCGTGCCGACAAGGTTGATCTTTCCGCGCCACTGTCAGGATTTGGTGAAAAGGCCGGGTTCACCATCAATGTTCCGGTGGTATCTGCCTGTATGCAGGCGGTTTCAGGGGCCAGGCTCTCTATTGCGCTTGCCCGGCAAGGTGGTTTGAGTTTCATTTTTTGCTCCCAGCCCATCGAATCCCAGGTGGAAATGGTCCGGCAAGTAAAGGCACACAAGGCCGGTTTCGTTCAGAGTGACTCTAATGCCACGGCAGATATGACGCTGGAGCAGGTTATTGAACTGATGGAGTCAACCGGCCACTCCACGGTACCAGTGACTCATGACGGTACGGCGACCGGTAAGTTGGAGGGCATCATCACTGACAAGGATTTCTGGATTCATGAAGATGATCTTACCCGTACTGTCAGGGATCACATGACCCCGATTGCAGATGTCATCCATGGCCTCGATGGCATTAGTCTGCGGGAAGCTAATGAGCTGCTGCACCGGCACAAGAAAGACTGCCTGCCAGTGGTGGATGACAAAGGACACCTGACAGCGCTGGTGTTTAAGAAAGACTACGAAGATCACCGCCGGCACCCAATGGAGTTGCTGGATGAATCCAAGCGGCTGTGTGTAGGCGCCGCCATCAATACTCATGACTACAAGGAGCGGGTACCGGCGCTGATCGCCGCTGGCGCTGACGCCTTGTGTTTTGACTCATCAGACGGCTTTACTGAATACCAGATGGAAGGGATCAAGTGGATTCGGGAGAACTTCGGCACAGACATTGTCATCGGCGGCGGGAATATCGTTTCTGCGGAAGGCTTTGACTATCTGGTTGAAGAAGGTGGGCTGGACTTTATCAAGGTGGGTATTGGCGGGGGCTCCATCTGTATCACCCGCGAGCAGAAAGGCATTGGCCGGGGCCAGGCGTCTGCATTGCTTGAGGTTGCCGAACGACGCGATGAGTACTACCGGGAAACCGGCCGCTATATTCCAATTTGCTCTGACGGTGGCCTGGGTAACGATACCCAGATCGTCATCGCGCTGGCGATGGGCGCGGATTTTGTAATGATGGGGCGTTACTTCGCGATGACCGAGGAAAGCCCGACACCAAAAACTTCTATCAATGGTCAGATGTACAAGCCTTATTGGGGGGAAGGTACGCTGCGGGCCCAGAACTGGCAGCGTTACAGCGATGGCATGAGCACCCGCAAGATGGTGTTTGAAGAAGGTGTCGACGCCTATGTGCCGATGGTGGGACCTTTGGCTGAAGTACTGGAAACCACACTCTTCAAGCTTCGCAGTACCATGGTGAACATCGGTGCTGACTCGCTGGCGGAATTCCGTGAGCGGGCCATACTTACGCTGGTCAGTGAACAGTCTGTCGTGGAAGGCGGAACCTCGTCGGTATTTCAGTTCAACTCCAAGAGCGAGGCAGACGATGGTAACTGGGGCAGAAACAGTTAACTGTCCCCGAATGTGTTTCTGGGCCA
Source organism: Pseudomonadales bacterium (assembly GCA_020443225.1). Taxonomy (GTDB): domain Bacteria; phylum Pseudomonadota; class Gammaproteobacteria; order Pseudomonadales; family Azotimanducaceae; genus UBA4582. The sequence continues at coordinate 10,316 of JAGRIO010000067.1, read as the reverse complement.
TTATCTATGTATAATTGCGCGTCTTTTAATTAGCGATTCAGGAAACTGCAGTTGTGAACATTCAGAAAATCTTGGTGGTTCTAGCCCTTTTAATTGCTGGTCTGGCGCCCAGCGCTTTCGCGGGTAAGGTTGAAGATGAAGTGGCGGCACGAATCAAGAAGGTCGGCATCGTGTGCGTGCAGGGTGATGATTGTGCTTCCGGTGCTGCTGGTGCAGAAGTCGCAGCTGCCGGCGGCGGCGCTTTTGATGCTGAGGCTACTTATGGCACCACTTGCGCGACCTGTCATGCCACAGGCGCAGCCGGAGCCCCGAAACTGGGTGATGTAGCAGCCTGGGCACCACGTCTCGAGAAAGGTATGGATATGCTCTATGACCATGCCATCAACGGTTTCAACGGCATGCCTGCCAAAGGTATGTGCTTTACCTGTTCTGATGACGACATCAAAGCGCTGGTAGATTACCTGGCTGACGGTTCAAAGTAACTCCTGATACGGCCACTGGCCAATGCTATGCGGGCCGGAAGCGATCCAGCTTCCGGAACCCCAGCGCTTCCGTCAGGTGACGGGTAGCGACTTCTTCATCCCCGGCCAGATCGGCAATCGTTCTTGCTACTCTCAGCACCTTAAAATATCCCCTCGCAGACAGCCCCAGCTTCTCAAAAGCGTGTTCCAGTAACTGGCGATCGTCAGGGCGCAAACGAACAGATTGCCGAATGGTGCGGGCATCCAGGTCGGCATTCTGTGTGCCTTCCCGTTTCAGCATCTTCTGCCTGGCAGCACTGATCACCCTGCATGCCTCACGGTGTTCGGGATTGTCCTGGCGTGCAGAAGACTCTGTCAGAGTACTGGCTGTCAGTGCAGGAACTTCGACATGCAGATCGATTCTGTCCATCAGTGGCCCTGACACCCGACCCCGGTACTGGCTGACCTTGTCTTCGCTGCAGCGGCAGCGGTCAGATTCTGCACCAAAATATCCACAGGGGCAGGGATTCATGGCGGCAACCAGCTGGAAGCGTGCGGGATATCTGACCTGATAGTGTGCACGGGAGATCTGAATTTCGCCTGACTCCAGGGGTTCCCGTAACACTTCCAGAACTTTGCGCGGATACTCAGGCAATTCATCGAGAAACAGGACGCCGTGATGGGCCAGGGAAATTTCCCCCGGACGGGGTGGACTGCTGCCCCCGACAAGAGCCACTGCGGAAGATGTATGATGGGGTGCGCGGAATGGCCGCTGTGCCCAGGTCGACGGATCAAAACCCTGTTGAGACACGGAATATATACTGGCAACTTCCAGTGCCTGAGAAGCATTCAGTGCAGGAAGCAGGCTCGCCAGCCTGCTGGCCAGCATGGTTTTCCCGGTACCGGGCGGGCCGATAAATATAATATTGTGACCGCCAGCTGCTGCGATGGTCAGGGCACGCTTTGCCAGGTCCTGACCGCGTACATCATCTAACAACATGTGTGAGCTGCGTGAAGAGGCCTGAAATACACGCGCCTTTGGTAAACTGTTTGGGCCTTTGATTGCTGCAATAATCTCAGAAAAATGACTGGCGGTTTCGATATTTGCAGTACCTGCCAGCCCGGCTTCACCTTCATTGACAAGTGGAACTGCCAGGATTCTGTGACTGGCTGCTGCCTGTACTGCTGCCGGTAACACACCCTGAACTCCCCGCAGTTCACCATTTAGCGCCAACTCACCCAGCCATTCCCGATCGGCAATGCGCTCTGCAGGTATGTCGCCATTAGCCGCCAGAATAGATAGTGCGATTGCCAGATCGTAGCGCCCACCCTGCTTTGGCAGATCTGCAGGTGCGAGATTGATAGTTACCCGTCTGTTAGGGGTTTGAAAACCGGCATTGATAATTGCGGACTTAACCCGGTCTTTGGCTTCTTTCACCGCTGTTTCAGGCAAACCGACAATCTGAATTTGTGGCAGTCCCTGAGAAATATCAGCCTCTACAGTGACCAGTGGCGCGTCGACGCCGATCTGTGCCCTGGCGTAGGTAATGGCGTAACCCATAGGCGCATATGTTCCTGTCGTTAGTTTCCGTATCAGACTGTGATCATTCCTCGCGCAGGAGATGTCTGACAGCGGTAATCGCAGACAGAAAGTGTGAGTTTTCTCCCGAATCTGGTGCGCTGAGGGGAACATGAGTCCATTTACGGGGCATTGCCCTCATAAGGTGCACGAGAGGGGAGCATTCCGGGGCCTTGCGCACCATGTTGGTGCCATGTAAATCAATGCCAGATTAACAGGAGTTTCTAACCTATTGAAATAAATAGAAATTCATAACTTGGCACGGTCAATGCTCTATGGGACCAGTGAGTGAGCAGCGAATGCCAGTTGTTTGGGGAACGACACTACAACGCAGAGCGGCTGTTCTTCCAACAGTAAATTTTTGAATAAAGGTGATATGGAGAAAATCATGAACAAACTGACATCTATGATCGTTGGGGGTAGCCTGGTTCTTGGTGCTGCATCAGTTAATGCTGCTGAAGTCTCGGGTAATGTTGCGATCGCATCAGACTATGTCTATCGCGGTATTTCACAGACAGATGAGTCACCGGCTATCTCGGGTGGTCTTGATCTGGCAACCGACTCAGGATTCTATGCCGGTGTCTGGGGATCCAATGTACAGTTCGGCGATGGAGAAGTCTCTGCGGAATTCGACTTCTACTTTGGGTTGGGCGGCGATATCAGCGATGATCTGAGCTATGACGTTGGTTACCTCTACTACGCATACCCCAATCAGGATACCGGCGCTGACTACGCATTCCAGGAAATCTACGCCAGCCTGTCTTTCATGGACTTCACCGGTGGCTTTGCTTACTCCAATGACTTCTTTGGTGAAAGTGGAACCGGTACATACTACTATGCCGAATACTCGCTCGGTCTGCCCAATGAATTTGGCGTTGATTTTCACATTGGTAAAACGGACGTGGACGACATCAGTCTGGACTATGTCGATTACTCCATTGCGCTGAACAAGTCTATGGGTGGTCTGGACTGGAGCCTTGGCTGGTATGATACCGATTTGTCGAAGACAGATTGCGGTGGTGATATCTGTGACTCACGCGTGGTTTTAAGCGTAGCCAAGAGTTTGTAAATTCGATACATTTGGTCCAGAACACACAACAGGGGCGGATCCTGTTAAAGGAGAAGATACATGAAATTAGTCACAGCAATCATCAAACCCTTTAAGCTGGATGATGTCAGGGAAGCCCTTTCTGAAATATCTGTTCAGGGTATGACCGTGACGGAAGTAAAGGGCTTCGGTCGTCAGAAAGGACATACTGAGCTTTATCGTGGTGCAGAATACGTTGTCGATTTTCTGCCCAAGGTTAAGATTGAAGTTGCCATCGGCGATGAAACCCTGGACGCTGTTATTGAAGCAATCAGTAGTGCAGCAAACACCGGCAAAGTGGGTGATGGCAAGATTTTCATTACCACACTGGACGATGTAATCCGGATTCGGACCGGTGAAACCGGCGGCGAAGCCGTTTAGGAGAATCGCTGCAGCGGGTCAGAAAAAGGCGTGTTTATCACGCCTTTTTTTATGCGGGTGATTTGTAAATCACGGCAATTCAACTATAACTATTGGCGATTTAACGACAAACGACATTCAACTGATTGTCAGTGTTTTCCATTCTGTTTTTCGGGAGCAGCGAAGTGGCAGAGTATTCTGATGATGAGATGCTGGAAGATGATGAACCGGTAATTGAGGATGATGATCCGCATACGATCGACGCCCGCCAGAAAATCCGTAGTCAGCTTGAGGCAGATATTGAAGCCTTTCTGAAGGCAGGTGGCGCTATTCTGGAAATTGAGCCCAATGTGACCGCCGACCCGCCGCGAAAACCCGAAAGTAAGTACGGGGGCCGTCCCATCTGACCGGGTTATATACGGCATTCTGAAATGGAATTGTGATTCCGGCACTGACCTCTTCTATAATCGCGGTTTGTTTTGATCAGGCGGACAGCCATGAAATATCAGAGTACCCGCGGTGGAGTCACCGGTATCAGTTTCAGAGAGACCGTATTGATGGGTCTGGCAGACGATGGTGGACTACTGGTGCCGGAGTCGGTGCCTGACGTCTCGGCTGAGCTGAGTTCCTGGCAGGGCAAAAGCTACAGCGAACTGGCACTGGAAATCATGAGCCGGTTCATCACAGATATTCCCCGTGATGATCTGGCTGACCTGATCAACCGTAGTTACAGTACCTTTACTCATGAGCAGGTCACACCGCTGGTTAAGGTTGGTGACGACTATATTCTTGAATTGTTCCACGGTCCGACTCTGGCCTTTAAAGACGTTGCATTGCAATTTCTTGGCAACGTTTTTGAATATATCCTGCAGGACTCCGGCGCAGCCGTGAACATTCTTGGTGCTACCAGTGGCGATACCGGCAGCGCAGCGATAGCAGGTGTCCGGGGTAAAGAGAACATCAACATTTTCATCATGTTCCCGGAAGGTAAAACCAGTCCTCTGCAGGAGCTGCAGATGACCTCCGTGCTGGACGACAATGTACACAACATTGCGGTGAATGGCAGTTTTGATGACTGTCAGTCGTTGATGAAAACCATTTTCTCAGATCTGGATTTCAAGTCCGCCTATCAGCTGGCAGCGGTCAACTCTGTGAACTGGACCCGTGTACTGGCGCAGGTCGTTTATTATTTTTCTGCCTGGTACCAGCTCAGGTGCCCCGTGTCGTTTGATGTGGCCGTCCCGACTGGCAACTTTGGTAATATTTTCGCCGGTTACATCGCTCGTCAGATGGGGCTGCCAATCCGGCGACTGATCCTGGCCACGAATGCCAATGATATACTGTGCCGTTTCTTTACCAGCGGAAAGTATGAGCGTGGTGATGTCCACTTCACTCACAGCCCGGCTATGGATATCCAGGTTTCGAGTAACTTTGAGCGTTACCTCTATTACAAACTGGATGGATCTGCTGAGAAGGTTCGTCATTTTATGCAGCAGTTTGCCGATACGGGTCGGGCAGAGTTGCCGTTCAATACAGAAAACTTTGATGATGTGTTTCTTGCTGGTGCGGCTTCCAACGAGGAAACGCTGGCGACGATCCGGTCATATTACGACAACGAAGGCTATCTGCCAGACCCGCATACGGCGGTTGGCCTGGCGGTGATGAAACGCTTCCGCGACAGTGAAGTGCCGTTGGTATGTTTATCAACAGCGCACCCGGCAAAGTTCGAAGATGCCATTCAGGAAGCCCTGCCCGGAGTTCATGCCACGCACCCGACGCTGGAAGCGTTGCGTGATCTGCCAACCCGTAAGGTCGTTGTTGACCCGACGGTTGAGAATATAAAGTCGGAAATCTCAACCCGGCTTTAACTATTCAGTAATCTGTTGATCGCGCCTGGCAATTCAGTAACGTGATCAATTGTGGCGTCTGCAGTATGACGGCCCGGTGATTTACCGGGTCTTCGTACCCAGACGGTGCGCAGGCCTGCTTGTCTTGCAGCGTCAACATCCAGGTGCGGGTCATCGCCTACATAGACCATTTGCCGGGGATCAACGCCGGTATGTTGCAGAGCCGCCTCGAACAAATGCGGTTCCGGCTTCGGCGCCCCGACTTGCTCTGCTGAATAAGCGAAATCGAACAAATGGTCCAGCCCGACACGGCGGATATCTGCATTACCGTTACTGAGTGCACCCAGCGTATAGGAACGGCTAAGGGTGGTCAGCATTTCCATCGCCCCTTCAAAAAGCTCAATCTCATTGCGGGCGCGAAGAAAGACCTCCATGGCTTCTTGTGATAAACGTGCGGCTTCCTCGTCGGGTAGCTGACTTTGTCTTATGGCGTGTTCGATCACCCGCCGGCGCAGCTCTGTCAGCTTACCTGCGAGTGAAGGATCCTGATGCATCAGTTGTTCCCGGTAATGACGCATTTCTTCAACATTGAATGTCACTGTAGGAGCATGTTCACTGAGCCAGCTGCCTAAAATTTTTTCTGCGCGAAGAATGACGGGCCTGACTTCCCAGAGGGTGTCGTCAAGATCAAACGCTATTACCTTTATCATGAATCCTGGTCCTGCTTCCTCGCTCGTGGATGAGCGCTGTCATAGACTTCAGCCAGATGCTGAAAATCCAGATGAGTATAGATTTGAGTCGTAGAAATATCTGCGTGACCTAACAGCTCCTGTACGGCGCGCAGGTCACGGCTGGATTCGAGCATATGACTGGCAAAAGAATGCCGGAGCATATGTGGGTGTAATCTGCCTTGTACGCCCTGCAGCATGCCAGCCTGTCTGAGTCTGGCCTGAACGTTACGGGTACTGATCCGCTTGCCCCGTTCGCTGATGAAAAGTGCGTGATCATCGGCAGTGGCATTCCTGACGGGTAGCAGGCTGCGAACCTGAAGCCAGGCTTTAATGGCGTCGATCGCCATACGACCGACGGGCAACAGGCGTTGCTTGTTGCCTTTACCTGTCACGATAATGGATTTGTCGTGGAAGTCTATGTCCGTAAGGTTTGTGCCAACCAGCTCAGACAGGCGCAAGCCTGAAGAGTAGAAGAGTTCCAGAATGGCCTTGTCTCGCAGGGCGTGCCAGTCTGTTGCAGTGGAATTCAGCAATTGTGAGACCTGGTCGGTATCGAGCGTGCCGGGAAGCTTGCGGGTATCTTTGGGGGCGCTCACACTCAGTGCCGGATTGTTCTCTGCAAAACCCTCTCTGATCAGATAATTGAAGAAGGTCCGGGTGGCGGACAGTCTTCGCTGTTGTGATTTGCCTGAACGTCCGGCCCGGTGGTTGCTGGCCACCCAGTGCCTGATGTGATGGACTTTCATTCTTCGCCAGTCATCAACCTGTTGCTCAGTGACAAAATCGAGCAGCAACTGCAGGTCTTTACTGTAGCCACTAATGGTGTTGTGAGACAGACCACGCTCATGGTGCAGGTGATTAATGAAATCATCCAGTTGATGTTTCATGGTTTCCTGCGCTGGTGTGCTCATTTCAGTGGCTGTCGTTGTTCAGATGTGCCGGCAACATTCTCGCCAGGACGTTGGCGATGAAGTTTATAAATATCGTACCCATGTTGGCCTGAAAGTACTGAACTTCTGCGCTGCCAATAGCGAGCAGCGCGATTGGCTCGGTGGTTTTGACAGTCAGCACGGCGGCCGATTTAACCTTATCGCTGGCATGGCGGAAGAGATAATCCTGCTCTGCCGGGCGCAACACGCCGAGCGTAGCATTGCGCGCCTTCATCAGGTTGCCGACGTACTCGCGGACATCACTGATGGGTGCCGTGTAGGTAAAGTGATTGATCTGCTGAGCCTGTTCACTGAAGACAATCAGGCTGTAAGCGCTGCAGCGGAAATCCCGCTTAAAACTTTTTTCCAGAGCCTGGAAAAATTCGGTACTACTGGTTGCATCCAGCAGCTCCAGAAACAGCCGTTCGCACTTGTTGAATATCTCGTTATTAGCTTTCGCAGCGTTGATGAGTTCTTCCAGTTGCCGCCTCATATCGCGGTTTCTTTCCCGCAACAAGGCAACCTGCTTTTCTACCAGCGACACAGCCTGACCGTGGTTGTGTGGCAGCTCCATTCTGATCAGCAGATCGTCCCGCTCAATAAAAAAACCCGGATTGTCGAGCAGGAAATCTGCTACCTGATCGGTAGTGAGTACCGGCTCTTCTGGCTCGTGATTAATTGTCATTGTTGTGAACCTAGATTTGTAGTCGCCCTTCATACACCCGGCAGGCAGGTCCGGTCATCATAACCGCTTCATTATCACCTGCCCATGAGATGCTGAGATTGCCGCCCTGTAATTGCACCTCAACGGTTTCATCCAGTAAACCCTGCAAGCGTCCGGCTACGACCGCTGCGCAAGCGCCGGTACCGCAGGCCCGGGTTTCCCCGACACCCCGTTCGAAAACCCGCAGGCGGATGGTTTTACGGTCGACGATCTGCATGAAACCAACATTGACCCTTGCCGGGAAGCGCGGATGCACTTCAAGTGCTGCACCCCATTGCTGTACCGGCGCTGATTCTACGTCCTCTACCTGCAGCACGGCATGTGGATTGCCCATGCTGACAGCGGCGATTTTCAGGTGCTCCGTCGTGCCGCTCATGGGCAGACTTAAATCCAGATCATAGGTAATTCGCGGGCTGTCAGCCTGAAAGGGAATCTTCTCCGGCTGCAGAACCGGCGGGCCCATATTGACGCTGATGTTGCCATCTTTCTCCAGCCGGCACTCGATGTTGCCAGTGTTGGTTTCCAGTCGCACACTGGCTTTGGTGGTGAGGCCCCGGTCCCTGACAAAGCGCATAAAACAGCGGGCGCCATTACCACACTGCTCAACTTCCTTGCCATCGGCGTTAAAAATCCGGTACCTGAAATCCATCGCAGGATCATTGGGTGGCTCAACAACCAGCAGCTGATCAAAACCGATGCCCGTCCGGCGATCCGAGAGCTCGCGAATCTGGTCCTCGCGAATATGAAGACTCTGAGAGATGAGATCAAGCAACACGAAGTCATTGCCGAGCCCATGCATTTTAGTAAATCTGAGTAGCATTTGGTTTTAGATTACCCCGCCCTTAGAGTAATGCAACTCCTTCTTTTTCATTCGGTTTTCAGCGTAAACAGAGATTCCAGCCGGACCAGATCCGCTATGGATTCCCGCTGGCGAACGCACTGGTGCTGATCGTTCATCACCATCACTTCAGCAGCACGGCAGCGGCTGTTGTAGTTTGAACTCATCGTGAAACCGTAAGCGCCAGCAGACGCGACTGCCAGCAGATCACCGGTTGCCAGATTGAGGGCGCGCTGCTTACCAAGAAAATCACCGGTTTCGCAGATTGGCCCGACGATGTCGTAGTCCCTGATTTCTCCACCTTCGCGGCTGACTGTATTGGTGATCGATTGCCAGGCACTGTACAGCGCAGGCCGGATGAGGTCATTCATGCCAGCGTCGACAATCGCGAAATGCTTGTCACCATTACTTTTCAGACTCAGTACCCGGGTCAGCAGGGTACCCGCATTAGCGACGATAAAGCGTCCCGGTTCAAACACCAGGGTTTGCGTGCGGTGACCCATTAACTGAAGCAAAGCGCCGGCGTAGGCATCAAGGTCGACGGGTTCCTCGTTCTGGTAGCGGACACCGATGCCGCCACCGAGATCGATATGTTGCAGATTGATACCATCCGCTGCCAGTGTGTCCACCAGCATCAGGATTCGCTCTGCGGCATCCAGAAACGGTGCCAGCTGGGTGATTTGTGAGCCGATATGGCAGTCGACCCCAATGATTCGCAGATGAGACAGGGAAGCGGCGCTGGCGTAAAGCGCCGGCGCATCAGCGATTGCAATGCCGAACTTGTTCTCACGCAGACCCGTTGAAATATAGGGATGCGTGCCCGCGTCCACATCCGGGTTAACCCTGAACGAAACCGGGGCAGGCCTGTCGAGCCTGGCTGCCACTGACTGAATCAGCTCAATCTCCTGGGGCGACTCGATATTGAAGCAGTGAATGCCCACCTGCAAGGCTCGCTCAATCTCCCAGACCTGTTTGCCGACGCCAGAGAAGACGATGCGGTCCGGCTGACCGCCAGCCATCAGTACCCGCTCCAGCTCGCCGCCGGAAACGATATCAAATCCTGCTCCCAGACGGGCAAGCAAACTCAGCACGCCCAGATTCGAGTTAGCTTTCACGGCATAACAGACCTGCGTAGGGTGCCCGGCAAAGGCCCGGGTAAAGGACTCATAGGCTTCGGTAATGGCGGCCGCCGAATAAACGAACACCGGGGTGCCATAGGCATCAGCCAGTGCACTGGCGGAAACGTTTTCGATGCACAGCTCATCCTGCACCTGGGGGCGTGTTGTCACGGCTTACTCGTTCTGGTTAATTCAGTCAGTGGGTCTGTCAGTGCGATGTACTTGCTATGGTCTGTTTTGCTGTTCTGCTGGCTGCTCTCTGGGAAGGTACAGCGGCCCTTTCTGGCCACATCCAGTGACAGCAGAAATCAGCGTGCCAAGAAAAAAGAGTATGGCCAGTCGGAGTAAGGTATGTCGCACGTAGTCAGGTTCCGGGTTTAACGGGTGGTCAAGTATACGTGAGCCACTCAGGCCATCAAAGCAGATGGCAGAGAAACTCAGGCTGAATAAGCTCCTGGCTGCTGATATCCGTCGTGATATCGTCATATACTGCCACTTGCTGCAGCGCTGGTCTGAAAGCGCTGGGGCGTTACATCTCACGAAAGATACAGGGGCAGATGCGGGTGAATGACCGGGAATTTAACGATCACGTCGATGAGCTGTTTATGGCAGTGGAAGATCAGTTAGATGAGCAGGAGGCAG
>JAGRIO010000066.1 GCA_020443225.1 Pseudomonadales bacterium | reverse complement strand
AGTTCATCGCGCAGATCGTCAACCCATACTTCGGAGGTGAAGTTGGGAGACTTCAGCCGGTTACTGATGCTGTTCTGGTTCGCTTCCCTGGCGCCCATCAGACTCACGAGTTCCTGCGGGGTTTCATTTGTCAGGAAGAAGGTGGAATAGACCCCAAAACTCAGCGCACCAATCACAACGGCAGCAATCGCGCTGTACCTGATGTAATGAGGGTCTTCTGAGAACATCCCCTCATAAAACTCATCAATAGTCTGCGTCCGGTTTTCACCTTTCAGTTCCAGACCTTTTTTCAGCGCCCGCCAGTGGCGGCGCTTAAGAAAGGGAATGGGTTTGGGTTCAAGCCCCCTTTCCAGAGCCTTATCTGCGGGTGTCCTGCCATAAGGGTGTTTGCCGGTAAACAGCTCGTAAGCCACCAGCGCTACCGCATAGACGTCGTCTGACTTAGTGGGTTCCTGGCCAGTCAGCATTTCATAGCTGGCGTAGGTCGGCGTCAGGGCTCCCAGGGAACCCGCATCAAATACCGTTTTTTCGCCGTCTGCCTTAATGTCGCCAGGCGTGGAGACAGCCCTGGCGATACCAAAGTCAAAAACCTTGGCCATCTTGCTTTCGGTGTAATAGATGTTGCCAGGTTTGAAGTCTGAGTGAACGATGCCTGCTGCATGAGCACGACTGAGCCCCTTACAGATTCCATCAATTATGTTCCAGGAATCTTCGACACTGACCCCTTCCGGATGCTCCTTGAGATAGTCATCCAGAGGTTTACCGTCGAGCAGTTCCATCGACATGAAAACGGTATCGCCTTCCTTGTCGAAGTCGTAAACCGCCATGATGTTGGGGTGCGGAATACCCCGGGTACGGGTTGCCTCCCGCTGCAGCGAAATGAAAGCATCCTTGTGACGGGAGAAACTATCATTCAGGATCTTGATAGCGATGTAGGGATTTCTTTCCTGGGCTTCCTGCTGCCGCAGATCGAGCGCCTTATAGACGTCACCCATACCGCCACTACCGACCTTCTCCTCAAGTACAAATCGGTTCTTGAGCAACCTGCCGGCTTCCGAATTTCCTCTGGAGGGCTCCTTCCCTACCGATGCGACATAGGTGGTATCTTCCTTCAGGTGCGCACCAATGACCGTTGAGTCATCGTCTACCGCCGGATTAATGAGGGTGCTGTCGTCATCAGGCTGGCGGATCAGCGTCGAATCATCATCCAGCGGCGCCCTCAGGACCGTAGAATCATCATCAGTAGCTGCTGGCTTTCTGAGGACCGTTTTTCCTTCGTCAGAAGGCGCCCGCAATATAGTGGCATTGCCCTCGGCTGGAGTTTGCGGTGAGCGACTGGCTACCTGAGTTCTGGCATTGGCCTTATATTCACCAGGCTGTCGCAGAATCGTTGCATTGCCGCTGGAAACCGGGGCAGAAGGTTGAACCCGGGTTTTCGCCCGCCCCTGTCCGGGCGCCCGAAGTATCGTAGCCTGCGCGGATCCCGCTGGAACGCGGGCACTTTCGGCAGCCTGATCGCTGGCTGGATGGTCAGCACTATTGCTATTGCCATTGCCATTACTGTTGCTACCGCGGACGACAGTTGGAGCTTCTGCAGCATCATCTGCCACGGGTTTGCGGATGACAGTTTTTTCATCATCCTGCGATTGGCCCTGTGGCTGGCGTAGCTGGGTTTTATCGGAATCCGGTGATTCAGGTCGATCTGACATGAATCCTCACTCCTGATGAAGTCCATTAGTTCTGAACCGCCTATTCTGCTTCAAGCCAGCCACTTTAACCACCCCCCAATATGAGGGTCCTGTTAAAGAAAATAACGCCACAGGGACCCAAATCAGGGCATAGCAGACAGTTTCAGTGCATCCATCGGGACGAGGTGGCGCAGGTTTATTCGCAGGTATACCGAATCAGATCGTCACCAGCTTCAGCAACTTCCTCTCCGAGGCTCAGGTAGCCAGAACCCCAGAGCATCAGTTCCTGTCGACGCAGGAAGATGTTTTCTCCGTCATCGGTTTTCACGAAAGTGCCATTAGAGCTCTGATCAGACAGAAGGAACTTACCGCGACGGAATTCAAGCGTTGCATGGGTTCTGGACGCCAGTCGCGTCTGACACAGCAAATCGCTTTGTACGCCACGGCCAATCACAAAGGTGCGGTTGTCGTTGCTTGCGATGCGAATGGGTTGCCCCTGAAATTCGAGCAACAGATACTTGATTTCCTCAGCTTCCGGGGCCGAAACGATTTCGATTCGTGTCACATCATCGCTGGTTTCCCAGACCACCTGATAGACAATAATCTCTTCTTCCTTACCTTTGACGTTGGTCTTATCGAACTGGCGGCTAAGGTCCTGAAGATCAGGATCAAGTTTACGGATGGTTTCTTCCGTCGTAATGATCTGATCGCCCTTGGCAATCCCAGCCATACGCGCCGCAACATTCACGGCATCGCCAAATACGTCGCCATCATCCATCAGGATCGCAGGCCCAAAATGAAGACCTACCTTGATTTTAACAGGGATACTTTCGCCCTGAATGCCCTGTGATATTTCTTCCTGGATTTCTTTCGCCGCACGCACACACTCGTTGGCAGAGCTGAACCGGCACATGATTTCGTCACCAATTGTCTTGATAACGTAACCCTGGTACATCTCGGTGATTTTTGCCATCACGTCGATGGTCTTGCCTATTATGCGATTGGCATTATCGTCCCCGACCGTTTCATAGAGCCGAGTACTACCCGAAACATCCGCAAACAACACCGCGACTTCAACGTGCTCTCTCGCCATTTTTTTTACTTATTCCAGAATTAATCTAAGCTACAGGAGAATGGGCAAGAATATAGTGCATTGGGCTATTTTTCCACCGTTTCGGTTTACCACTTCATTCCAGGTACCTCTCTCCCGGCTCTTTTTACAGTCAGTTGCAGAATCATTTCTGCACCCCCTGAACCGTCACCCGGTGCGAGTAGCAATATCATGGAAAATGGTGGACAATCCTGAAGTTAACACGTCGTCGTCAGACATTACCCCCAAAGGAGTTTTCATTGCATCGTTTTGGCGCCGGTACCCATGTTGGGAATATCCGAGATAACAACGAAGACAGCTTTGTGTGCGATTCTGCAAAGTCGCTGTTCATTGTCGCAGACGGCATGGGCGGACTGGGCTTCGGAGAAGTTGCCAGCGCGATCTCTACTTACACCGTCACCCAGATGGTTCGTGAAGGGCAGGGCGTGAATCAGGCGATCGAAACAGCTCACCGGAAGATTCGGGATTATTCCGAACAGGAAGGGAAAGGCGTCAATATGGGCACCACCCTGGTACTGTTGTTATCACAGGGCAGCATGTACAACATTTTCTGGGTGGGAGATTCCAGGGCCTATCTGTTTGATAAATCATTGCAGCAGCTGACCGTCGATCATTCACTGGTTCAGTCGTTGATAGAAACCGGGGAACTCACTCCCGAAGAAGCTGCTGTCGACCCTCGCAAGGTCGCTATTACAAGGGCGCTGGGTGTACAGGAAAAGGAAACCGTAAGAGCTGATTCGGTCAGCAATAAGTGGTCACCGGGACAGAAAATTCTGCTCTGTACGGATGGCCTTTCAGACTTCGTTTCTTTCGCAGACATCGAAAATGTCCTGCAGCGGGAATCTGACAACCAGAAAGCAGTTGATGAACTCATCGACCGGGCGCTTGCGGGTGGGGGCAGAGACAACATTACCGTCATGGTCATCTCTGCACCAGACTCAGTGGATGGTCAGTCTCCGGACACTCATGTTCCTGGAGATGTGACAGAAAGCACCTATATTCCAGGCAGTTCAGATACGCACCGTAAGTTTCCAGATCAGGAATGAAACAGGTCAGTCAACCAGAACAGCTTGAACTTCTGGCGGACAACAACTCCGATACATCAACCGCGCCTTCATCAATTTCAACGGCTTCAGTGCCCGACCAGGATGCTGAGCTGATCTTCGCCACCAGGTCGGATCATCTTAAATCCCGGCTGACCCGCCACTGGCCGGCCATAGTCGTCACGTTGGTGTTGCTGACGGGTCTGTGGATGTTCGGCGCAGCACTTCAGTCAGAGCCGGGCAATCAGGAAGTGGCTGAGAAGTTCGCGACGATCGCAGCGCCTGAGCAGCGGGGCCCGACCCGCCCGGTGTTTCCTCCGCAGCGGTTAGACGAAGACAGAGTAGTGCTGCAACTGGGGTTGTTTTCACGTCTGGAAGGCGCGGAAACGCTTCAGCAGCAACTTACACTGCTGGGACTGCTTCCCTATGTGCACAAACGGCACGACGAAGAAGGTTTGATGTTTGAAGTTCTGCTCGGACCATTTGAAAGCGAGGCTGACAGAAAGCAGAGCACCGACATTCTGAAAGCCAACAATCTGGCCTATTTTCATCGTACTTTTTGATTAAGCGGCCGCCTATCCATCAGGCGCTGGCTTATCTATAATCCCCGGGCGGTACTAATCCCGGGACTGGGTTCAGACCTGAAAAACTAACGCATTACAACTGGATAAAAATGGAAACCACAGATTCTGATCTGATAAAAGTACGCGTACCCTTCTCGTCCATGGATGAAAAGACGCTGAAGACCGTCTTCAGCAAACTCAGGATCGTCAAATATCCTGCAGGCAAAATGGTTTTTAAGCGTGCAGAACAGGACACCAATGTCTACTGGTTACTGGAGGGGGCGCTGGATTTACTGGATGAAAAATTTGATGCGCGTAACAGAAAGGCCGCAGATGATGCCTCCCGTTATCCGATTGATAACAACTCACCTCACAGATTCACAGCGGTAACCACCGAAGATTCGCGTATTCTGGTTGCACCGCGAGGCGAGCTGGGCATGACAAGCAACAGTGACGGCTCAGTCGATTTCGCAATAAACGAAGTAGATGAAGCTGAAGAAGGTATCGACTGGATGTCGACCCTGCTGAGTTCACCGCTGTTTGAATTTATCCCGCCGGCAAATATCCAGACCTTATTCAGCAAGTTTGAAGAAGTTCACTATGAACAGGGAGAAGCCGTCATCCGTCAGGGTGAAACCGGCGACTACTTTTATGTGATCCAGGCAGGGCGGGCCAAAGTAGAACGAACTGGTGGAGATAAGACGGTGCTGCTGGCAGAGCTCCGGGCTGGCGATAACTTTGGCCAGGACGCGCTGGTCAGTGATGTACCACGAAATGCCACCGTCACGATGATCACAACCGGTACATTGATGCGTCTTTCAGCACCGGATTTTCAGAGTTTGCTGATGCATCCTGTTATCGAAAAGGTTACCCGTGAGGAAGCCCAGGAGATGATCGATCAGGCTGACCCGAAAACCTACATTATTGACGTGCGCACACCCAAGGAGCTGGAATCAGGTAAGTTACCAGGCAGTCTCAACGTCCCGCTATTACTGCTGCGGAAGAATCTGCCAAAGCTCAGGCAGGATGCCATCTATGTAACCAGCTGCGACAATGGCAAGCGCTCCACCCTCGCGGCCTATATTCTGAACGAAAACGGCTTTACCGCCTACGTACTCAACAACGAATAAGTGAGTGGACATGAACAAAGACTGTCTCTTCTGCAAAATCATATCCGGTGATATCCCTGGCGACATCACCTATGAAGACGAACTGGTGGTTGCGTTTCGCGACATTAACCCTCAGGCAGATCTGCACCAGCTGATCGTTCCCCGTGAACACATCAGCACGACCAACGATCTTACCAGCTCGCACCAGATGCTGATCGGCCACATGGTACTGACGGCGCAGAAAATTGCCCGGGATAATAACGTCGCAGAAGATGGGTACAGATTGATATTTAACTGCAACCAGCACGGCGGGCAAACGGTCTATCATATCCACCTGCACATCCTTGCCGGCCGCCAACTGACCCAGTTAGGCTGAACATCATGAATCGAGCTTTGTCTGATATTGACCGGGTTGTCTCAAAGATTGACGCGGCTCTGCGGACGGTTTCCGGCGCAGTCGGTCCCCAAAAACGGCCCTCACCTGCGCAACAGACGGCAGAGGCTCAGCTTTCTGAAGCAGAGAAAGTTCAGGCGGCCCGACTAATGCGGGTTAATCATACTGGTGAGGTCTGTGCACAGGCGCTCTATCACGGTCAGGCCCTGACTGCCCGCAACCAGGCGACCGTGGCCACTATGCAGGAAGCGGCCAGCGAAGAAGCCGATCATCTCTACTGGTGTGAAACAAGGCTGAAGGAACTGGATTCTCATGTCAGCTACCTGAACCCTTTCTGGTATGCCTCTTCATTCGCAATGGGCGCCCTGACGGGGTTGTTGGGAGACAAAGTCAATCTTGGATTTGTAGCGGCAACGGAAGAAGAAGTTTGCAAACATCTCGACCGGCACCTGGCGAAGCTTCCGGAGACGGATCATAAGTCCCGCGAGATACTGACCCAGATGCGTGAGGATGAGTTGAAGCATCAGCACACGGCAGAGGAAGCTGGTGGCGCGCGCTTTCCACGACCAGTGAAATCCGTTATGAAGCGGGTATCAGACCTGATGACCAGAACTACTTACTGGATCTGATCGATGCAGCAGATCCCGCATCCGAGGTGTGAGGGATGCGCTGATCCAGATTCACCAGCGTCTGATTTTCAGTCTGCCTCTACAATTTCATAATCATGGGTGATTTCCACGCCCCCACGTTCAAGCATAATAGACGCGGAACAGTATTTTTCTGCAGATAGTGACACCGCACGTTTTACCTGCGCCTCTTTCAGTCCTTTGCCGGTCACCACGAAGTGAATGTGGATTCTGGTAAACACGCTGGGAATATCTTCCGAGCGCTCGGCTTCAAGTTCAGCGACACAATCGGTAACCGGCTGACGGGCTTTCTGCAAAATAGAGATAACATCGAAGCTGGTGCAGCCGCCCATCCCCATGAGCACCATTTCCATGGGGCGCATACCTATGTTCCTGCCACCTGCAGAAGGCGGTCCATCGATGACGGCCGTATGTCCGCTCTCGGACTCAGCTACGAACATGACATCCTTTACCCACCGGATACTGGCCTTCATTCAACATCCTCAGTCTGTAAAAACGCAATATTATAAGGATTACCCGGGCCATACCACTTTCGGCTGTCTCTGACTGCCAACGGGTTCACTCAAAGGGTAGTCTTCTGACCGTTCGGCTACCGTAAAGTGCCGAATAGTTGTTTTAGATTTCCATGAGACGTAATCTAGTGCCAGATTGAGAATAAACACATACAAAACACACGGATATATATGGTCAGCCTAACCTTGCGAACGCCTGATTTTGGCAACATGGAAGAGTTCCTCAGCGTTGCTCATAAGCGGCGCTACCCCAAGGGCAGCACGATTATTTATGCGGGCGAACACAGCGACTCCATTTTCTACATAACAAAAGGCTCAGTGACGGTCCTAGTTGAGGATGAAAACGGCCGGGAAATTATTGTCGCATACCTGAACGAAGGAGACTTTGTCGGGGAAATGGCGATGTTCGGTGACGAGGGCACCCGGACCGCATGGGTCAAGGCAAAAACGGAATGCGAGGTCGCTGAACTCAGCTATGCCAAGTTCGCGGAACTGAGCAAACGCGATACCGGCATGCTCTACCAGCTAGCAAGCCAGCTGGCTGACAGGCTGGGAAAAACCACCCAGAAAGTCGGTGATCTGGCGTTTCTGGATGTCACTGGCCGGGTCGCACGAACGCTGCTGGACCTGTGTAACGAGCCCGATGCCATGACCCATCCCGATGGCATGCAAATCAAGGTGACCAGGCAGGAAATTGGCCGTCTGGTTGGTTGCAGCCGGGAAATGGTGGGGCGGGTACTGAAGACCCTCGAAGATCAGGGGCTTGTATCTGTCAAAGGTAAAACCATGGTGGTGTTCGGTACCCGCTGAAAGCATTCCAATATTTAGTTGAAAGTTACACTTTTACCCCGGTTTTACTGAAAAGCCCCTCGGGCAAATCTCAGTTCCGGGGAAAGAACAGCGCCGCCAGCCGGGCGCCCGGATCGGCTTCTTTCATAAACGCTTCCCCGACCAGAAAACTATATATCTCATGCTCCTGCATGCGCCGGACGTCTTCCGGCGTGTGGATTCCACTCTCGGTCACGAGCAGCGTCCCCGCCGGCACCAGAGACTGCAACGACCAGGTCGTCTCCAGTGACAGATCAAAGGTTCGCAAATTCCGGTTATTAATACCCAGTAAGGCAGGCTCAATGGTGAGCGCCGTCTCAAGCTCAGCCTGATCATGCACTTCTACTAACGCATCCATCCCCAGCGAAGTCGCCAGATCATGGAGAGACTTAAGTTCCGCAGCAGACAGAATAGCAGCGATCAGCAGAATGCAATCCGCTCCAAGACACCTGGCTTCCAGCACCTGATAGGGATCAACCGTAAAGTCTTTTCTCAGCACAGGCAGGGCAACCGCTGACCGGGCATCAACCAGATACTGATCCGCACCCTGGAAAAAGCTCACATCCGTCAGAACTGACAGGCACGCTGCACCGGCCTGCTGATAAGATCTGGCGATCTCAACTGGCTGAAAGTCTTCCCGGATAACGCCTTTTGATGGCGAAGCTTTCTTGATTTCAGCTATGACTGCCGGCTGTTTAACGGCTGCACGGGACTGCAGAGCCTGCAGGAAACCCCGCGGCGGCTCCGCTGCGGGGATACGCGACTCAAGCACATGTGTCGGTACCTTTGCCTTGCGTACTGCCAGTTCTCGCCATTTTTCCTCAACAATCTTTTGCAGGATATCGGGCGGGCTCATCTCACTGATCCTCGGAAGTAATTTGCTGGGTAAAATCAATAAAGTCCCGGAACTTCTCCATCGCCATACCCGAGGCGATGGCATCCTGCGCCATCACTACGCCCGCTTTCAGATCGAGACTGGCACCGGCCACATAAATCGCTGCACCTGCATTCAGTGCCACGATATTGCTCGCGACCTCATGCTCACCACTGAGAGCCTGCCTCACCATATTCAGACTCTCTGCAGGAGAACCAATAATCAGAGATGCCAGTTCAGCCTGGGCCACCCCAAGATCCTGCGGTGAAACAGTATACTCACTGATCTCTCCTGCCTTCAGCTCTGCGACCCAGGTTTCAGCAGCGATGCTGATCTCATCCAGCCCATCGGCTGAATGAACTACCAGCACATGTTCGCTACCCAGGGATTTAAGCACTTCAGCCAGAGGTCTCACCCACTTGCGATCGTACACACCAAGGACCTGCCGGGTTGCTCCGGCAGGATTCGTCAGCGGCCCAAGAATGTTAAAAATCGTTCGGACGACCATTTCCCGGCGCGGACCGATAGCGTGTTTCATCGCGCTATGGTGATTCAGCGCAAACAGAAATCCCACGCCAATAGTTTCGATACATCTTGCTACCTGCTCTGGGGTCAGCATGATGTTTGCACCTGCAGCTTCTAACAGATCAGCACTGCCGCTGATACTCGAGGCTCCCCGGTTGCCATGTTTAGCGACGGCAACGCCTGTGGCCGCAGTTACAAAAACAGCAGCAGTGGAAACATTAAACTTGTTCGAGCCACTGCCTCCGGTACCACAGGTGTCGACCAACAGGGGCACATTGGCAGTAACTCTGGCTGAGAGCTCGCGCATGACCGTAGCGGCCGCAACGATCTCATCGATCGATTCACCCTTCATACGCAGACCGACCAGAAAACCACCGATCTGCGCAGGTGTCGCTTCACCTGTCATGATCAGTCGCATCACCATGAGCATTTCTTCCTTGCTCAGATCCGTTCTGTCGATGACCCGCGCAATCGCACCTGGCATATCCACTATCGTTCCCCTCCGCTCTGTTGAAGAAAGTTTTCCAGCAGTTGATGTCCATGCTCCGTCAGGATTGATTCCGGATGGAACTGCACCCCTTCAATGACATAGCGCTTGTGTCTGACCCCCATAATCTCTTCCATCTGACCATCGGTTTCAGTCCAGGCCGTAATTTCCAGCTCGTCAGGACAAGTCGCTTTGTCAATGACCAGCGAATGATATCTGGTGGCTACAAAAGGCATCGCTAACCCGGTAAAAACGCCAACCCCCGTATGATGAATGGCTGACGTCTTGCCATGCATCACCTGCCCTGCCCTGACAATCTTTCCACCGAATACCTGCCCGATACTCTGATGCCCAAGAC
Organism: Pseudomonadales bacterium; assembly: GCA_020443225.1. Lineage (GTDB taxonomy): Bacteria > Pseudomonadota > Gammaproteobacteria > Pseudomonadales > Azotimanducaceae > UBA4582. The sequence continues at coordinate 4,948 of JAGRIO010000066.1, read as the reverse complement.
AGATTCCCAGCAAAGGCAACCTGCCTTTGAAATGGCGGATAACATCCATCGAGATACCTGCTTCGTCCGGTGTGCAGGGTCCGGGACTCAGCACAATATGAGAAGGATTAAGTGCCTCAATCTCAGCCAGTGTAATTTCATCGTTACGGTGTACGACGACGGGGTGACCAAGCTCCTCGATGTACTGCACAACGTTGTAGGTGAAAGAGTCATAGTTATCGATCATCAGAATCATGGCTGTTGCTCCTCTGACACCACCGGTCGCGTCTCATCCTTGTTTGTACCCCGGGGATTTTCTTCTGCCTGACCCAGTGCCAGGCCACTCTCTGCCAGAGAGGCGGCGCGGAAGATTGAGCGCGCCTTATTCATCGTTTCTTTCCATTCCAGAGCAGGGACAGAATCTGCAACCACACCAGCACCGGCCTGAATATACAACTGGTTGTCTTTCACAATAGCGGTGCGGATTGCGATAGCGGTGTCCATATTGCCGTTCCAGGACAGATAACCCACGGCGCCGCCGAAAATGCCACGTTTTACCGGCTCGCATTCGTCGATGATTTCCAGCGCGCGTACTTTCGGAGCCCCGCTCAGGGTGCCCACGGGCAATGTGGCACGCAACAAATCCATTGCCGAATACTCGGGCCTGATCACGCCTGAAACATTTGAAGCGATATGCATTACATGGGCGTAGCGCTCAACAATCATCATCTCAGAGACTCTGACGCTTCCGGTCTGACAAACCTTGCCGATATCATTGCGTCCCAGGTCAATCAGCATCAGATGCTCGGCAATTTCCTTGGGATCCGCAAGCAACTCCTGCTCCAGCGCTTCATCCTCACGCAGATCACGCCCCCGGCGGCGAGTACCCGCCAGCGGCCTGACCGTCACGTCACCATTGTCGAGACGCGCCAGTATCTCCGGCGACGAGCTGACAATGTGAAAATCACCAAGGTCCATGTAGTACATGTATGGCGATGGATTCAGTGACCGCAATGCCCGGTACAGGTTCAGAGGGCTGCCTTCCATAGAGACAGACATGCGCTGTGACAACACCACCTGCATCACATCGCCCGCCATGATGTATTCGCGTATTTTACTGACATCGGCCATGAAGTTTTCCTGCCCATAGCTGGAAACGAAATCTTCTTCATGAATGGCTGGTGCGACGTCCGGATGCCTGATGGACTCTGGAATGACTTCTGACAAACCCTTGATCATCTCATCAAGACGACGGCTGCCTTTATCCAGTGCATCAGCATCAGCGGGGTTCACATGCGTAATTACGTGAATCTTGCCTTTAACATTGTCAAACACCATGACGTCGTTGGAGACCATCAGAAGAATATCCGGTGTACCAATGACATCCGGCGGGGTGGAATCTTTCAGCCGATGTTCAACATAGCGGACCGTGTCATATCCGAAATAACCTACCAGTCCACCCGTATAGATTGGTAATCCAGGTATCGACGGATAACGGAATTGCTGCTGGAAGTTTTCAACATACCCCAGTGGATCTTCTACTTCTTCGCGACTGACAATCTGACCATCTACAGTGAGGGTGACCTCGTGCCCGGTTACCTTAAGTATCTGTCGACAGGGCAAGCCAACCATCGAGTACCGGGCCCATTTTTCCCCACCCTGCCCGGCTGATTCGAGTAAATAGCTGTAAGGTCCGGACGCTACTTTGATATAGGTAGATAGCGGGGTTTCCAGGTCGGCGACCACTTCTCTGGTCAACGGAATGTGGTTATAGCCTTGTTGCGCATATGCGCGAATATCTTCAGGAGTCATACTCACTCTCCAGGTCAGGTAATGTACCTTGAAAATCGGAAAACAGGGAAATGCAGACGGAGAGCCTGCGCGCAGATGAGTATCACCAACGCCAGGAAAGTGAGGATCTTGTATGCCAGTTGACTCTGGTGACTATCAGCATGTTGAAGGATATTCCAGCAAAGTGGCCGAAGAATAATAGATGACCCTTGTTGAATCAAGGTTAAGCGCCGGTTACACCACCGCTGCAATCTCATCTTTCATAGCCGCAATTACCGCCCGATAATCGTCAGCACCAAAGATCGCACTGCCGGCAACAAACGTATCAGCACCGGAGCGGGCGATCTCAGCAATATTGTCTACCTTGACCCCACCATCAATTTCAAGACGGATGTCCCTGCCACTGGCACTGATTCTTGCTCTGGCTTCCTGTAACTTCTGGTGCGTAACCGGGATAAACTGCTGCCCGCCAAAGCCGGGATTAATCGACATAATCAGAATCATGTCGATCTTATCCATGACGTAATCCAGATAGCTGAGGGGAGTTGTCGGGTTGAAAACCAGACCACACTGACAGCCGCCAGCGCGAATCAGCTCAAGAGAACGGTCAATATGCTCAGTTGCTTCCGGATGAAAGGTAATCATCGAAGCACCCGCTTCCACAAAGTCACCGATGAGTCTGTCGACTGGCTTTACCATCAGATGGACGTCAATTGGGGCTGATATTCCATAGTCACGCAATGCTTTACAGACCATAGGTCCGATGGTCAGGTTAGGTACGTAGTGGTTATCCATCACATCGAAGTGCACCATATCTGCACCAGCTGCCAGAACAGCGTCAACTTCCTCACCAAGTCGGGCAAAATCTGCAGACAGAATAGAAGGGGCAATAATCGGGTTCACGGTGTACTCCGGCATGAAGAAATAGTTATTGTAACGCTGTGATCAGGGAAAAGTCAGGCTACCCAGTAAATGCGGACTATACTGAGAACTGAACCGGACCTTGAGATTCGACAACGCGTGCGATCATCTGCAGAGTGCACATACCCACGCCAATCAACATGATGAACATCCACCTGCTCACCAGAGACATGACCTGCAACAGGCCGTGTCAGACCCTGTGCAAAGCGCTTCTCGTACTGTTTCTGTTCTATGGCGGGCTGCAGGCGCAGGCAATCGTACCTGAGAAACAATTCGAAATGGTGGAAGTCATCACCCGTGACAAACCTGTTCCACGTCCGTTTTACTTCGACAAAACGGGCACCCCCAGGGGCGGAGTCATACTCTTGCATGAACCTGGCGGTAAAAGCCGGGATATTGCCAATATCGCTTACTATCTGTCGGACCATGGCTGGTCCACACTGGTTCTGGAAATGGGTCTGCCTGCAGGCGAACCGCAAGAGGGAGCTATCGGATATCTGTCAGATTCACTGTTAGCCGCGATCAGTTTCATGCAACAGCAAAAAGGTCAGTACAATCTGGTGACGATCGCGCTCAGTAACAGCTGGCCATTACTACTCGATATTATGGCCAGAGATGGCTGGGATAATGACCTCATTCAGGCTTACATCAGTCTTGATTCCGCCAGCGAGATGTCACTGCAAACGCTGCCACCAGAACGCCCCATTCTGGATCTGGTTACTGGCCGCCAGGAACAGGCAGCCCAGCAGGAAAGACGAATCCAGGCCCGGCGCTTCAAATTGCAGAACTACACGCCGCTGATCATGAAACCACCGGTTTTCCTGGAGTATTTACACGAAGACCGGCTGACGCGACGCCTTCGGGGGTGGTTGCAAACCCACGTACAGGGAATCGAAGTGGACCTGAAAAACCTGCAGTCTCCGTAGTTCTCAATGCTGTCACTCTGTACAGTGCCCAGTACTTCCCGCCTGAGACCTGAACCCTGAACACTGAACACTGAACACTGAACACTGAACACTGAAAGGTAACCTGCAACCTGAATCAGTCAAATTCGTGATTAAGCGCTGCCAGCCGCTCAGGCGTACCAACGTCGGACCAGAAGCCTTCGAACAGTGCTCCCTGAATACGTCCTGCGCCGATATGAGCCAGCATCAGTTCCCTTAACATCACAGCGCCCTCACGCATGCCATCGAAGAAGGCAGCTTTGTACAGCCCGATACCGCTGAAGGTATAACACCGCCCGCTGAGTCCAAGTAATCCATTGTCCCCGATGGAGAAATCGCCTGCTTTGTGATGGGCAGGATTTTCGACCAGATAGAGATAAGCCAGACTGTTATCAGCCAGAGCCGGCAAGTGTCGAAAACTGAAGTCCGTATAGAGATCTCCGTTGACTACCAGAAACGGCCCGGAACCGGGATCAATCAACGGCAGGGCGCGGCGGATTCCTCCAGCGGTTTCAAGCAGTTCTGGCTCACGTGAATATTGCAACTGAACGCCAAGCGCCTCTCCATCGCCCAGGTGATCCGCGATCTGTTCACCAAGATGATGAAGATTGATAACAATCTCAGTAATCCCCGCCTGCCGCAGATGCCGGATATGACGCTCAATCAGCGTTTCGTTACCGACTTTCAACAGGGGTTTGGGCGTAACATCGGACAAGGGGCGCATCCGCTCGCCGCGACCAGCTGCCAGAATCATGGCTTTCATCTCTGAAACAACTCCGATGCCAGTTGCGGCATCACCTCAGAATCCAACCATGCATCAAAGTCGCTGAATTCAGGATACTGCGAGGTGACCTCCCGAATGTAGGTCATTACCAGCGGTATATCCTTCAGATAACGTGGTTTGCCATCCCGGAGATTGAGGCGCGAAAAAATGCCTGCTACTTTCAGATGACGTTGCAAGCCCATCAGATCGAACCAGCGCCTGAGCTGTGACGCCGTCTCATTTTTCAGTACCACCGATTTTGACTGGAATTCTGCGAGCAGACTGTCAATCAGCGACAACGGTAATTTGTGATAACAGTCTTTCAGCAACGACACCAAATCGTAAGTCACCGGACCCATCACAGCATCCTGAAAATCAATGACACCCAGTGCACCAGAGTCCAGCACCATCAGATTCCTTGAATGATAATCCCGGTGAACCAGTACCGAGGGTTGCTCCAGCGCTGACTGTACAAGCAGATCATAAACGGGCTGCAGCAGCCCCTGCACATCAACCCCTGGCAGTTCAAGCTGCTGATGAAGAAACCATT
>JAGRIO010000065.1 GCA_020443225.1 Pseudomonadales bacterium | reverse complement strand
TGGGGGGCAGAACCCGTGTCAGGTCAGCGCTTTACCAGTTTCCCTTGCTGGGGCTTCTGGCTATCGGCGTGTCGAGCGTCAGTCTTGGTATCGGTTACAAGGCGCTGGAAAGTTTTCGTGATCTGGCTGGGGTAAAAACGCCTACCGGTTCCCGGCGAACCCTGACAGAACGGCCGCAGATTCAGAGCGATGTTGCCCGGACAATGGCCGATCTGAAATCCGCCGAAGCCTATATTCACAGCGCTATTGATGAGGCCTGGCAGCAGGCTGAACAGGGTGAGCGGCTGAGCACCGAGATCAAGGCCAATCTGCGCCTGGCAGCCGTCAATGCAACCCATCGTTCAGTGGCGGCCACAGACCGGATGTATGAAGCCGGCGGTGGCACGTCTATTTATGAGGACAGTGAGCTGCAGCGTTGCTTTCGTGATATTCATGTCAGCACCCAGCACATCATGGTCGCCAATCCCATTTATGAGGTTGTTGGCAAAGTGGCGCTGGGACTGGACCCGAAGCAACCACTCTGAGATCTGACCATAGGCCAGCGCGGTGCGAAACAGGATGAGTAAAAATGAAAATTAACCGGAGATAGTGGCAGCCAGACGAGGTGGTGTACGGCGACGTCTGGCGCACACGCCAGGCTGGTAGCTGGATCAGATGGTCATACAGATCTCTGGTCCCAGTCTCCGATCAGAAAAACCAATGTAAAAACAATATCAACAGGATCAGAACATGTCAGATATCTATGAAGTAATGAGTATTCTCCGCGCGGTTCGCCGGCTCAAGCCTGATCCTGTCCCTCATGATGTGCTGCAGCGGGTGCTGCAAGCTGCCGCCTGGGCGCCGACAGGGGGAAATGTACAACCCTTCCGTATTGTTGCGGTGACTGCCTCAGAGCAGAAGCAGGCGATTCAGAAACTCTATGATGAGGAATGGGCCAAATACACAACCTGGCACCGGAAGGCTATTCCTGGCATGGAAGAGCCACAAAAGTCCGCTACCGAGAAAATGGTCAGGGCCGGTGATTATCTGGCGGCTAATATGCACACCACACCGGTGATTCTGGTGTTTTGTTTTAATCCTGACAATATGGCGATCACTGACAGCGACCTCGGGCGACCCTCGGTGGTCGGCGGAGGCTCTGTCTACACGGCGGTGCAGAATGTGATGCTGGCCTGTGTAGAGGAAGGGCTGGGTTGCGTGCTGACGACCCTCTTGTGTTACCGCGAGGCTGAAGTTAAAGCAATCCTGAATATTCCGGATAACTGGTATACCTGCGCCCATGTGCCGATTGGTTATCCGGTACTGAAGGGGCACGGTCCCATCAACCGGCGACCGGTTGATAAGCTCGTGTATGCTAATTCCTGGGGAGAAGCCTGGTCCTAGCGCTGGAGGGCGGGCCAGACAGATCAGTCAGAAAATGGTTTTCTGCCACAGTAGCGTTGCACCATGGCCGGTTTTGGCAATTCAGTCCGGCCCTGCCAGAATTTGCACAGTTCCAGACTGGATTCGTAACAGATTCTGAGCTCGTCTGCTTCCAGCAGAAAATCCGGGTTGGCTGGTCGGCCGTATTCCTCATTGCCGATCATAAAAGTCTCATAGATCAGTATGCCGCCCGGTCGAAGCAGCTGCGGTAGCTGCGGTATTAACGGTCGGTGTAAATAATTCGTCACAATCACGCCGTCATACTTGCCAGGAATTCTGGGCGGTGGATCGCTTTCGAGATCCAGCAGGATTCTGTCAGCGGCAAAGTCAAAATCTTCAAACACAATGTCTGCAGCGGTGACACGGTAGCCTGCCTGAAGGGCCAGCCCAGTATGCCGGCCATGTCCGCACGCAAGATCAAGAATATGGCCGCCAGGTCTGACAAGCGGCAGATGTTCTGTGACCCAGCGGCTGGCTTCCATGACCAACAGAAGTCCTTATGCCTGTGGATTATGTTGCTGAAGAAACTGGGTAACTGCGCTGATGGTCAGGTCGATGACCTCAGGCGTTTTCCAGTCTTCTATCAGCGTAGCATCAGGCGCCAGCGCCGCAATCTCTCTTGATGTGGACTGTGGATGATAGAGATCGTTACCCATCAGTACCAGCATAGGAATAGTGCACTGGCTGACCCAGCCCGGTGAAACATTAAACAGGAAATCTCCATCATACATGTTGGCGCGAAACTGGTTCAGAACCTTGTCCGACAGCTCCGGTCGCTCTTCTCTGAGTCCTTGCGCCCAGCTGTCAAACATGTCGTAAAAAGCCTGGCGATTGTTATCCAGGCCAATGGGTTGCTGTAATACTGCCGCCGCCACACGCTCCGGAGCTCTGGCCATGACTCCGGTGCAGTAAGGTCCTCCGATACACCCGCCCAACAGATGACAACGCTCGATACCCAGATGATCCAGCAGGCTGAGGTGATCTTCAGTATAGGTATCCCAGCCATCACTGGCACTGACTGGAGCTCTGGAGCGGCCAGCGTTACGCTGGTCCATAGCGATCACGCGGAAATGCGGTGACAGTGCCTCAATGGGGTTCCAGGGATTGCCCCAGAAATCAATCGCTGATCGCATACCTCCCGGGGCGAACAGCAGCACAGGAAAACCTTCACCGTGGGATTCGTAGTACAGATTGACGTCATCTTTTTCAAAGTAGGGCATGGTTGTCTTCCTGTCAGAGGTTCAGTGGGTGTTATTGATTGCGCTGGCAAGGCTGCTGAAGATCTGCTGCACCTCGGCTTCACTGGCAATCAGTGGTGGTGACAGGGCGATGACATCGCCCGTCACTCTTATCAGCACATTCTCATCAAAGAAACAGCGATTAAAGACCTCCATCGCCCGGGCGCCGGGTGCGCCATCACGGGACTTCAGTTCGATGGCTGCCATCAGACCACAGTTGCGGATATCACTGACGTTGGCACAATTCGCAAGACCATGGGCAGCATCCTCAAAGGCCGGAGCCAGTGTAGCAGCGTGCTGAAACAGCTGGTCCCGTTCATAGAGGTCGAGGGTTGCCATGGCCGCTGCAGCAGCCACGGGATGGCCGGAATAGGTATAGCCATGAAACAATTCGATGGCAGATTCGGGGCCGGTCATGAAGGTGTCATGAATCTCTTTTGAAACGAAAACCGCCCCCATAGGGATTACGCCGTTAGTAAGCCCCTTGGCCGTGGTGATGATATCAGGCACAACGTCAAAGGCTTCGGCAGCAAAAGGGTAGCCAAGCCTGCCCCAGGCGGTGATGACTTCGTCGAAGATCAGAAGAATGTCGTGTTCGGTACAGATCTCCCGCAGCCGTTTCAGGTAGCCCGCCGGTGGTACGATGACTCCTGCCGAACCAGCGACCGGTTCGACGATGACAGCGGCAATGGTCGAAGCGTCATGCACGCTGATAATCCGCAGCAGGTCGTCTGCCAGTGCGGCACCGGCCTCGGGTAATCCCCGAGAGAAAGCATTCCCCGGGATCAGTGTATGAGCCAGATGATCTGCGGGAATGCCCGGACCGAAAAAGCGCCGGTTGTTCGGCAAGCCTCCCACGGAGATGCCACCAAAGCCCGTGCCGTGATAGCCCTTCTCGCGTCCGATCAGGCGTATTTTCTGGCCCTTGCCACGCACCTGCTGCCAGGCCAGCGCAATCTTCAGCGCAGTATCGACTGATTCTGAACCTGAATTGGTAAAGAAAACGTGTTTCAGGGGGGCTGGTGCTATGGCTGCCAGGCGATCGGCCAGTTCAAAGGCCAGAGGATGCCCCAGCTGGAACGAGGGCGCGTAGTCAAGCTTTGCCAGCTGGTGGCTGACTGCCTGTGTGATCTCTTCACGACCGTGACCCGCATTGCAACACCACAGACCCGCCGTACCGTCGAGAATCTGCTGGCCGTCCTCGCGCTGATAATGCATGCCACTGGCGCCGGTAAGCATGCGCGGGCGTTCCCTGAATTGTCTGGTTGCAGTAAATGGCATCCAGAATGCTGAAGGCTCTGACATGATATCTCCCTGATAGCCTGTTAACCGGCGCAGAAAATATGCCGGACCGTGATCATATTAAAGGTTGCGGAATATCGGTAGTCTGGAATAATTCGGCTTTCGTTTTTGCACCGGCTATCCATGAAAGTACCTGCGTTCTTCTACCGGCTCTATGAGCAGATGCTGTGGCGTCAGATTCAGGCGGGTCCTAAGCCCCGGCATATCGGGCTGATTGTCGACGGTAATCGTCGCTTCGCCAGAACAAAAGGTTACACCAACACAAGCGAAGGCCATACTGCCGGATCAGAGAAGCTCGAAGTATTTCTCGACTGGTGCTGGAAGCTGGATATCAATATTGTCACCCTGTTCGGATTTTCTACAGAAAACTTCAATCGTTCGCCGGAAGAGGTGGACTACCTGATGGACCTGATCCTGAGAAAGCTGCGCCAGTATCAGGTCGACCCGGTGATCTTTCGCGAGAAAGTCAAAATCAAGGTGATTGGGCGTCGTGAGGACCTGTCAGATGAGATGGTGCAGGAAATCGAGAAGGTTGAAGCCCTGACCAGAGACCATGACCGGTTTCTGCTGAACATCGCTATCAGCTATGGCGGTCGGGCGGAAATTGTTGATGCGGTCAAAAAGGTGGCTGCAGAAATCAAAGCGGGCCGTCTGGAAGTTGCCGAGATAACCGAAGAGAAATTTGGTCAGTTTATGTATACCGAGGGTATTCCTGACCCGGACCTGATCATCCGCACTTCCGGTGAGGAACGTCTGTCTGGCTTTTTGTTGTGGCAATCAGCCTACTCGGAGTTGTATTTTACCGATGTCTACTGGCCTGCATTCAGAATGATCGACTTCTGGCGTGCCTTACGTATCTATCAGCAACGGGAGCGTCGCTTCGGAAAGTAGGTTCACCACGGCTTACCACTGCAGCGCTGTTCACCCGACTTTCCTGGGGTCCCTGATTTCATGCAACAGCAAACCAACATTAAGGCGTTGCTATTTCGCCTGTTGTCCTGGGTGGTAGCACTCGGTTGCTTCTACCTTGTCTATGGACGCGTTGAACAGGCGGCCCTGCGGGATGGACTGACAGCGACTGACTACATGATGGCTTTTTTTGGCGGCGTGGACTGGGTCAGCTGGTTGTTGCTGATGATTCCCTATTCTGTTTTTTTCTTCCTGGTGGATGCTCATGCCACCTGGCGGGTGATTCGCTGGTACAACGCACCGGAACTGCGCCTCACTCAGGTACTGCCGATCAGGGCAAGCGCCTATATTCTGTCGTTGGTCAATGAACAGGTCGGTAAGGGTGCCATGTCGCTGTACCTGTTACGGCGGTATGACGTGCCGGTATGGCAGGCGATTTCCAGTATGATCATGCTGGGTATGACCGAGATTTATCAGCTACTGATATTTTCTGCTGTTGGTGTGTTTCTTTATTCGGAGCTGGTAGCGGCAGCTTCTTCGGCGCTACCATTGGCGACGATCCTGGTGAGCGTATATCTGGTTGCGGCAATTTATTTTCCACTTCATCTCGCGTATTTCAGCGGCAAGCTGGCACCAGAGTCCACCATGCGGGATAAACCTCTGCTGCGGGCGTTTCGCCGCGCAGTACCTTTGGATTATCTGAAGATACTGTTGTTCAAGGCACCAAATCTGCTGGTTGCTGTGCTGGTCTATACCAACGCCCTTGACCTGTTTCAGGTGGATGTAAACTTCGGCCAGATGCTGGCCTTTCTGCCGGTGATTTTTCTTGCTGCGGCGTTGCCGCTGCCATTCCATGCCGGCGCGCTGCTGTTATGGACGGTCCTGTTTCCTGATTATCCGGAAGTGGGTGCCTTTTCGCTGGTCATGCATACTTTTTTTGTGCTCTTCAATGCGCTCATCGGGCTGGTGTTCCTGCCGCTGGCAAACCGGGAATTGTTTCCTGCTGGTTCATCCCGTTAGCGAAATCTCGCGGTCGCACGGTCCACGATCGAAAGGGTTGTAGTTCCGACCAGCAACCACGCACCAAAACTCAGACAGGCGTTGCCGGATTCATGGAAGGGGGTTAACTGCAAACCGATGCCCAGAGCCGTCAGTACGTAGTAGGCAATGCCATTATAGCGTCCGAGCTGACTGGCCCGCAGGGGGTATCCCCGGTGTGCGCGGGAATCCAGCATATACTGGCTGAAGGCGATAATGATCAGCGGCGGCAACCACCAGGTGATAATGGCCTGCAGCGCCAGCCCCGTCAGTGCGAGTGTCACGAACACCGCATCAGCGGAGTGGTCCAGCAAACCGCCGAGGGGACTTACTGCATTCAGCCTGCGGGCCAGATAACCATCTGCCAGGTCGCTGAAAACTGCAAGGCCGATAACCACACTTGCTGCGACCCAGCAGGCGTGCCACACCAGCAACAGGCACACCAGCCCGGCGAGATAGCGCGAGCCGCTCAGGATGTTTGGAATCTGCTTAGTGGTCATGGTTCAATGTGATGGTCCCGAAACGGGTCAGCCTTATCGTCGCATCGTGGCACATCTGTGCCGGGGAGTTAAGTCTGTGAAAATTACGCTGCCATATTTCCTTCGGGCTCCGGCATCCCGTCGGGCTTTGCTGGTACTCATGTTTCCTGTGCTGGCAGGATTTGGTCCCTGTAGTGCCGGACCCGCGATGCTGGAACGGGTACCCGGTGGGGTTCTTAATGGCAAGCTGGTCACTGAAGCGGTTGATGACTGGTCATTTGTGTCTGACACCGGCCTCTGTACCGTGGAAACCCGCCCCGAGTTCCCCCATTCCGTGCGCGTCAATTGCTTTAATGATGGGCCCAGACTCTATGTGGGTTGCATGAGCTGCCAGGGTAAGATCTGGTCTGATTACATTACCCGGCAGCCGGTCGGAACAATTCTCATCGAAGACAGGCTTTATCCTGTCAGTTTCCGCCGGGTGACAGATGATGCCGAGATGCTGAGCGCCTGGACTCAGCGTATCAGCAAGCTCCGGCCTGCAGCCGAAGTACCGCCGGTGCCGGCGGGGTACTGGTTGTACGAACTGACCTCACGCTGACCATGGCAGAGTCATCACCCCGAAAGAAGGTGGTTATAACCGGGGCTAACGGCCATCTCGGGCAGCGGATGCTGCAAACCTGGCGAGACAGTTTCGATCTGGTGGCACTGGTTCGTTCTGAGGGGGCGATGGCTCAGCTGACAAACGCCACAGGGCAGGGGGTGACTGTCGCCGTAGTGGACTATGCAGATGCTGACACGCTGCGACCATTTCTGGATCAGGCAGATTGTCTTGTTCATCTGAGCGGTATTATCAAACAGTCTGCCCGAAACACTTTTACCCAGGCCCATGAGGATACTGCCAGAGCAGTTGCGGCGGCGGCGGCAGGCAGTGGTCTGCAAGGTATTATTTATCTCAGTATTCTTGGTGCTGAGTTGCACTCAGACAATGATTGCCTTCTCAGCAAAGCCAGGGCTGAAGCCATCCTTATGGCTGCAGAGCCGCCCTGTACTGTTTTACAGGTGCCCATGGTGCTGGGCGAAGGAGACTTCGCGTCTCTGGCGCTCAGTCGCAAGGCGGCACGGCGCTGGTGTTTTGAATTTAATGCAGAGAGTTATGAACAGCCGGTTTATGCCGGAGATCTGGTGGTTGTTGTTCAGGCGCACATTGAGCAGGGGTGTCATCGACAACGACAACAGCTGGCCGGGCCTGAGGCGCTTACCCGGCGGGCACTGATTCAGCGTGCTGCTGCAGTGCTCGGTAACAGCCCCCATGTAATTTCGTTACCCGTGAGCCTCGGATATTTTATTGCCGCTATATTCGAAATGATATCATCAGCGCCACCGGTGACACGGGCCATGCTGGGGGTGTTGAATCATGATGATCATCTTGATGTCCCTGATGATCAGACTGACCTGACTGATCTTGATACTATGTTGCGGCGCGTGATTAGCCCCTGAAATGCAGTGTAATCTTTACCTGACGCATCGCAGCAGACTGTTGGTTGATGTGGCAGTGCGTCAACGAAATTTGCCCGTGGAGGCAGAGAAATTTGTTTGACTCAATTTGTTCAGTGGATATACTGATCTTGCTAGAAAGTAAGCTCTTTATTTATGCACACCGTTTTCGATGGCCCTCTGTAGTACCTCGTCCTGTTATTCATAAGTAATCGCAACACCTTTTCCAGCACAACCGCCTCACGGCAATATCTGAATAAATTGAATAGGATACTTTTATGTCTTCTACTGTAACTGGCACCGTAAAATGGTTTAACGAAGCGAAAGGTTTCGGCTTTATTGAGCAAGAGTCTGGCCCGGATGTATTTGCACACTTCAGTGCTATCTCAGGTTCCGGATTCCGTACCCTGACCGAAGGTCAGAAAGTCCAATTCACGATTACTCAGGGCCAGAAAGGTCCGCAGGCTGAGAATATCGTCGCTTTATAAGCTATCTGATGGTGTCGCTGATTTCTCAGGCCTGAACCGACAGATTGTCAGTTTGCAGCGCCCGGGTCAGCGCCTGAACGTGAAAAGCAGAGCTCCGGCTCTGCTTTTTTTTTGCCCTGATATAGTGCGCGAAGCGCACGTTTAACTGGTTGCAACACCCACCGAATAGGGTAGGATTTCTGCTTCTGTTGTTATTTAGCGGTATGCAATGAGCAGTGTGATAGAAACAATCCTGAATCGTTTTCTGCGGTTGGAAGCCGCCTCCGGTATTCTGCTGATGATCGCGGTGATCCTCGCGATGATCGCCGAAAATTCGCCGTTTAACGGTCTGTATGACACGCTGCTGGCCATCCCTGTGCAGTTCAGTATTGGCACATTTGTGATCGCCAAGCCCCTGCTGCTCTGGATCAATGATGGCCTGATGGCAATCTTTTTTTTCCTGATCGGTCTGGAGGTCAAGCGGGAGATTCTGGACGGTGAACTTTCAGATCCGACCCGGGTTGTTTTACCCATAATCGGGGCTGTAGGTGGGATGGCCGTACCGGCCATTATCTATAGCTGGATGAACTGGGGTGATCCCGTGGCGATGGATGGTTGGGCGATTCCTTCGGCAACGGATATTGCATTTGCGCTGGCTGTTCTGGGTCTGCTGGGCAGTCGGGTGCCCGCAAGTCTGAAACTGTTTCTGATGGCACTTGCTATCGTGGATGACCTTGGCGCCATAGTGATCATCGCGATCTTTTACACCACTGACTTGTCAGTTAACTCGCTGATCGTGGCTATGGGTGCGGTGGTCGCCCTGTTTATTCTGAATCGCAGAGGAGTGCTGGCCTTACCACCGTATTTACTGGTAGGTGTTGTGCTGTGGACAGCGGTGCTGAAGTCAGGTGTGCATGCGACCCTGGCCGGTGTTGCCATCGCGATGTTCATTCCGTTCAGAAAGCTTCCCGATGAGAAACACACTCAGCTGGAACGCCTTGAGGAAGACCTCCATCCGGTTGTCGCCTACGCCATTCTGCCAGTTTTCGCATTTGCCAACACAGGGATATCACTGGCAGGTATGTCGCTGGAGTCATTAATGCATCCGGTACCCCTCGGCATTGCTGCCGGGCTGTTTTTCGGTAATCAGATCGGCGTGTTCGGGCTTTGCTGGGCCGCCGTTAAACTGGGTCTGTCGCGACTTCCGACCGGTGCCAACTGGTTGCACCTTTATGGGGTTGCCTGTCTGTGCGGCATCGGATTCACCATGAGTCTGTTCATCAGTTCGCTGGCGTTTGAACAGACGGGAGGCGGCAGTATCGATGGCCGTTTGGGCATCATGCTTGGTACTTTTGCCTCGGCGGTGTGGGGTTATGGTGTGTTGCTGTGGGCAAGTCATAGATATCCTGTGTCTGAAGAGGATCAGGAGGATATTCATTTCCATGGCGGGCATTAAGTTTTCTCAGGAAGAACAGGTGCTTCTGGTCAGGAAGCTGCAGCTGTATTTCAGAGAAGAGCTGGACGCTGAGCTGGCCCAGTTCGATGGTCAGTTTTTGCTGGATTTTATCAGTGAAGAAATGGGCGCCTATTTTTACAATCGTGGTCTCTACGATGCTCAGGCACTGTTCCAGTCGAAGATCGACGCCGTAGGGGAAGCAGTCTATGAGCTCGAAATACCCACAGAGTTTATGCGTTAGCACAGCTCTGGCCGTGCCGGCATAAGCCAGATACTCTGAAATGTTCTGCGGCTTTCTGTCCTTCCGGTGGTTTGCTGACGCTCCGCGGGTAATTTCGCGCTGGCAGAGTGTGAGACCTGCGTTACCAAAAAAAATGATCTGTGCCGTTGCCCTGCTGCGGACACAGGCAATTCATCAACAGTAAGACAGAGGGAAATGCATTGAATATTGACGCAAAAGCCGCAGGTATGTCCGCCAGTCAGCTGGAATGGATTACTGACCACTTCAATCGAAATTACATTGAACCGGCCAAGATCGCCGGGTGCCAGATTCTGGTGGGGCGAAGAGGTCACGTAGCGTACTACCGGAATTTTGGCGCCATGGATCTGGAACGTGACAAACCTATGGCCGATGACACCATATTTCGCATCTATTCCATGTCGAAACCAATAACTTCCATTGCCCTGATGCAACTGTATGAGCGGGGTTATTTTCAGCTTAACGATCCGGTTTCCCGTTTCATTCCTGCGTGGACTGACCACCAGGTATGGATATCCGGTGAAGGCGCCGAGATGAAAACCAAAGCGCCAGATTCGCCCATGACCATGCGTCATGTACTGAGTCATTCAGGAGGTCTGACCTATGGCGCGACGGCACACCCGGTGGACAAAATGTACCGCGAACTGAAAGTCAGTCGTGGCGAAGGGGAGACGTTAAGTTCCTTTGTCGCCAAGCTGGCGCAGGTGCCGCTGCGATATGAGCCGGGCGAGCAATGGATGTATTCATTGTCTACTGATGTATGCGGTGCACTGGTGGAGATTATTTCAGGTCAGCCATTTGACGAGTATCTGCAACAGCATATTTTTGATCCTCTTGGCATGACGGATACCGCTTTTCAGGTAACCGCAGACAAGAAACACCGTTTTGCCGCCAACTATTCGCGCAATAAGGATAAAACCCTGCGGCTGATCGATGATCCGGAGACCAGTCAGTACCTGAGCATGCCGACATTTCTTTCAGGTGGTGGTGGACTGACCGGCACTATCGCCGACTACTATCGCTTTACCGAAATGTTACGCAGAGGGGGTGAGTTGGATGGACAGCGAATCATCGGTCCCAGAACTATTGATCTGATGCGCATGAATCACCTTAAGGATGGTCAGGATCTCACCCAACTGGCTATCGGTACTTTTTCCGAAACGGCCAATACCGGCGTGGGATTTGGTCTTGGGTTTGCCATGACACTGGGTCAGGTTGAAGCCGGCGGCATGGGTAATGGTGATTACTACTGGGGCGGTGCAGCTTCTACGATTTTCTGGGTCGACGAGGAAGAGGATTTATCGGTAGTGTTCATGACGCAACTGATGCCTTCTGCCACTTTCAATTTCCGTGCGCAGCTTAAGAACATTGTTTACGGCGCCATTACCGGTTAGTCAGGGATGCCGGAAGCTGGCTGAGCACGTCATGGCAGTCAGCTTCAATCTTCACGGTCAGGAGCTCGTCAGCACGGGTTTTGCCGCGATTAACGGCGGCAACTGGCAGGCCCGCGCGATATGCTTCGCGGCAAAACCTGAAGCTGCTGAACACCATCAGTGAGCTGCCAACCACCAGGACACCATCGACCTTGCTGAGACTGGCGTAGATTTCTGCAACGACCGGTTTGGGTACCGAACCACCGAAAAATACAACGTCTGGCTTAAGCGTGCCACCACAGGCAAGGCAGGCTGGCACCTGAATGTGCGGAATCAGTCTTTCATCGATGTCAGCGTCGCCGTCGGGCGTCAGTTGCTCGGGAGCTGGCAAATGTGACCGGTTCAGTTCAGTCAGGCGTGCCTGCATTTCGGACCGCTCGCTCAGCACGCCGCAGTCGAGACAAACCACGCGATCGAGGCGGCCATGCAGATCTGTGACTCGCTGGTGACCTGCTTTCTGGTGTAACCGGTCAACATTCTGGGTGACAAGGTGGGAAACTCTCCCGGCGGCTTCCATTGCAGCAAGTACCTGATGTGCGACCCCGGGTTCTGCGGCAGCCACCGACGGCCAGCCAGCCAGACTTCTGGCCCAGTAGCGCTGCCGGCTGCTGAAGTGGTTGATGAAGTCGCTATGCTGAATGGGCTGGCTGCGCTGCCAGATACCCTCGTCGTTACGATAGGTGGGTATGCCGGAAGCTGCACTGCATCCGGCTCCGGTAATCACTAACAGTCGGGGATGCGCTGTAATGAAGTCAGTCAGGGATTGCATGGGTCCGCTACGATTCAGTTGCGGTAAATAACCCCATCTTTCATCACAAACTTCATCTGACCCATCATGCTGATATCCTCTACCGGGTTGCCATTCACGGCGACGATATCTGCCAGCTTGCCTGCTTCCAGTGAACCCAGCTTGTCGCTGACCCCTAACAATTCAGCGCCACCAACAGTAGCAGACTGAATGGCTTCCATTGCGGGCATGCCAGCTTCAACCATATAAACGAATTCTTTCCAGTTATCACCATGTGCGGAAACCCCGGTGTCGGTGCCAAAGGCGATTTTTACTCCCGATCGGTAGGCACGGGCGAAGGTGTCCTGAATCTGCGGGCCGATTTCCCTGGCTTTGGGGCGTACCAGCTCAGAGAAGTAACCATCGATACTGGCTTTCTCAGCGACGAACTTACCGGCAATGATCGTGGGTACATAGGTAGTGCCATGTTTCTTCATCAGCTTCATGGCTTCGTCATCCATGAAAGTGCCATGCTCGACGGAATCGATGCCAGCGCGAATCGCCCGTTTCATCCCTTCGGCACCATGGGCATGGGCGGCCACCTTAAAATTGTAGTCTCTGGCTATGCTGACAATGGCCCGTAGCTCTTCTTCAGTGAACTGGGCGTTCTGGCCATTGCTGGCCTGGCTCAGTACACCACCGGTAGCGGTAATCTTGATCAGGTCGGCACCTTCCTTGTAGCGCTGACGCACTGCCTTACGGGCATCTTCCACACTATTGACAACCCCATCCTTCGGACCAGGGTCGCCCCTCAGTTCACTGTTTACACCATTAGTAGGGTCTGCATGTCCGCCGGTAGTCGCCAGGCTTTTACCAGCGGTATAGATGCGGGGCCCCTTAACGCTGCCCTGGTTGACAGCATTGCGCAGAGAAATAGCCAGATTGTTGCTGCTGCCAAGATCCCGCACGGTGGTGAAACCCGCCATCAATGTCCGCAGCGCATAGGGTACCGAAGCCAGAGCCTGATCCTGCGGGTCGAGCCTGAAGCGCTCTGCAAATCGAGTCGGGCTGACCTCTGAGGTGATGTGAACATGCATGTCCATCAAACCCGGCATACAGGTCTTGCCACTCAGATTGACGATCCTGTCTCCCGCATCGCCATTGATGATGCCCTTGCTGACTCCGGTAATCCGGTTATCCATGACACTGATGGTATGCGGGCCCAGCACATTGTCAGAGACGCCATCAATGAGCCGCTCGCACTGTATCTGGGTTGCTGCCCCGGCAGATACAGCGGTGGTGAGTAACAGGGTGGTTATGATTTTGCGCATAGAAGTCTCCGCTTCAGTTCATTTCTGGCTGCTCGGTACCCAAGGACCACAGGTGTGTTGTCAAAGACACAATGATGACGACTGTCAGCATACTGAAGGACGATATCACCAATGCCCTGGCCGGACCAAACCAGGACACCAGGTAGCCTGACAGCAAGGCTCCGACCGGCCCGGAACCCATAAATGAGAAAGAATAGAACGCCATGATTCGCGACCGCTGGGACACTGGCGCCTGTTCCTGCATGATGGTGCGCGACATGGTCATAGCGATGCCGCCGCCGAGTCCCCACAGGAAGATCGATAACGCCAGTTGCCAGAATTCTGCTGCCAGCGCTCCGGTGGCAAGCATAAAGGCACCGAAGGCCTGTGCCAGTAGCAGGGCACGACCCTGCCGACGAATGTCGCCGGTTTTCAGCAACACAAAAATCGTGATCACCAGCCCCAGAGAATTAGCTGTATTCACCCAACTGAGTTCTGGTGAACCTCCGGCGAAGGATTCCCGGATCAGCAGCGGGATAGTGACGATATAGGAACCCATGAAGAAAGCACCCATGGCGCAATTCTGAATGACCACGGGCACCATAAAGCGCGACCTGCGAACGGTATTGAACCCTTCAGTAATTGAGCGGGTGATCTGCCGGACCAGGTGCAACTCACTGGCGGCCGGAGCTTCATGAGTCAGATCCATCAGCAGATAGGCGCCGATACCACAGGCCAGCATGCTCGCCTGCAGCGACAGCACCACGATGGCGCCGAGCTGATCTGCCATTGAAGCGCACATGAAGCCCACCATCTGGACCCCAAACTGAATCATGCTGGCCTGCACCACCCGGCGCTGAATCTTACCGTCCGCGACGACGGCCAGCAGTCCGTCTCGCGCCGGTGTCACCAGCGCTTGTGCGCAACCCATGATGATCGCAAACGCAATTACACCACCATAAGTCAGCGCATCAGTCACAATAAGTAATACCAGAAGACTGGGTGCGCTGACCGCAATGATATGGCCGATGATGGCTATCCTGCGTCCGCCAAAGTGATCAGACAGACCACCACCCACCAGCATCAGAAACAGCGCTGGCAGAAGGAATGCCATTTGTGCGATACCCACCTTGTCAGCCGGCTGCTGCAGCACCATCGTTACCAGCCAGGCAAAGATGACTGACTGAATGCCATAGGCCATAAACCAGGCACCAGAGGCGATGAAATAGTAATTGAGTGGTTTCATGGGCTTCCTGTTGCCGTGCAGGCGCACGGGCGTAGGTCAGCGAGTATATAGAAAGGCCACTGGGCAGGCCACGCTGGCATGGCCCGAATTGCCCTCGTCATTGGTCCGGGGCGATGCCATGATGAGGCAAAAAACAGGAGATAACAGAGATGAAGAGTCCGGTATGTGATCTGTTGGGAATAGATTTCCCGTTAATTGCCTTTACCCATTGTCGTGACGTGGTGGTGGAAGTGTCCAAAGCCGGCGGCCTCGGTGTTCTGGGTGCTGCAGGCTTTGGTCCGGAACAGCTGGAAATTGAACTGCAGTGGATTGATGACCATATTGATGGCAAGCCCTATGGCGTTGACCTCATCGTTCCTACGACTATGGCAAATAAGGATGAGTCGCTGA
>JAGRIO010000064.1 GCA_020443225.1 Pseudomonadales bacterium | reverse complement strand
ATTGACGGACCTGTACTTGCCGGATACTACGACGGCATTGAGGATGCGCTGCGAATGAAGCTGGATCTGATTCCCGCTGACGTGTTGTCAAAGCGACCCTGGTAGAACAGACACATTTCAATGGCTGCCAGCGTCAGCTCGCTGGTCGAGACTATTTTGATGCTGAGGCATAGATGACCCAATCAGAAAATCCGTTATGGCGCTGGCCAGCACTGTGTGAGGCGCTGAATCTGCCGGCCTGTCCTGGTCCAGATATTCATCAGATTACTATTGATTCCCGCCACACTGATCCGGGAGATCTGTTCATTGCACTGTCAGGCGACCCGGGGCCACGGTTCCACTCTTCAGGCAGCTCCGGCCTCGATGGACATGACTTTATCGCGCAGGCGATCCAGGCGGGTGCCGCTGGTGTACTTCTGTCGAGGGATATGGCGTGTGACGTACCCAGCCTGAAAGTAGACGACACCTTAGAGGGTTTATGGGCTATCGGGGCGACGGCCAGACATCGTATGCAGGGCCTTGTTACCGGTATCACCGGCAGTAGCGGCAAGACCACCGCCCGACAGTGGCTGGAACAACTGCTGCGCATGGCAGGCCGGACGCATGCCTCAGTAGGCAGTTTCAACAATCACTGGGGCGTACCGCTGTCTCTGGCCAGAATGCCGGAAGACAGCGAATTCGGTGTGTTTGAGATTGGGATGAACAATCCAGGTGAAATCGCTCCGCTGGCGGAACTGGTCAATATGGATGTCGCTGTGGTGCTGAACGTTCTGCCAGCGCATCTTGGGCGGTTTGAACACATCGGGCAGATTCGTGAAGAGAAGCTGTCAATCGCCAGAGGACTGAAGCCTGGCGGCAGACTGGTTCTGCCCCAGGTGCTGGCGGCGTCAGCCCCGGCTGGTGCCGACATCGTGACCTTTGGGTTTGAGCCAGATGCGACAGTTCGGGGCAGTGCACACTACACCGCACAAGGTGCTGAAGTCAGTGTGCAGATTGCGGGTCAACAACTGAGCTACAGGCTGACCACGGGCGGCGAGCACCGGGTGCAGACCAGCCTGAGCTGTCTGGCAGTCATTCATGCGCTGGGTCTTGAGGCGGCAGACTTTGTCGGATATATGCCTGATCTGACGACCCCGCAAGGGCGTGGAAACCGGCTTCAGGCTGGTCGCCATATCATCATTGACGACAGTTACAATGCCAATCCGGTGAGCATGCGCTATGCGCTGCAGGAGCTTGCCGTTGCCGGTGATGACTGCAGAAAAATTGCGGTGCTGGGAGAAATGCTTGAACTTGGTGACGATGGCATTCAGATGCACCGGGATATAGCTCAGCACTGCCGTGGTATAGACGGGGTCATTACTGTTGGTGAGGGTTTCAGGGACGCTGGCTTTGAGGAAGCCCCCACGTCTTTTCTCGGTCACTTTGCCAGCGCAGATGACATCCCTGCAGACTGGCTGGACCAGCAACTCGGTGATAAAGGGGTTTTACTGGTTAAGGGGTCGAACCGGGTTTTCTGGACCAGGAACTTTGTCAACCGGCTGGTGACGGCTCTGGCAGAGAATGGTCAGTAGCGGGCAAAAAAAAGCCCGAACAGAGTTCGGGCTGAAATTACCATTAGGAGTGACACTAATGCCTTGCAGCATTATGGGACCAGTGGTCCTGGAAGAGGAAACGCGGCGATGGGGGCGCTTCATTTCCAAATCCTGATACTCAGTATGGTAGAAGTCTGCGGGATTGCCAGTCAGCCATTTGCCATTTTCTAGTCTGTTTAGAAATAAGATTTGATTTTATCCGTGCCGCGGGGGATAAGTGTCGTCATCGATAACCCTGAGGATTGTACGTGTTCACCTTCGGGCTTCCATGCGATACTTGGCCGGTTAACAGAGGTAAGTTCATGATAGTTGATCGACTCGGTCGCCGTTTCAGAAATCTCAGAGTCAGTCTTACGGCTGCGTGTAATTACGCCTGTACTTATTGTGTGCCTGATGGCAAACGCCTGCTGAAGGCCAGAAACGAACTGGATGCCAGTGAACTTTATGAAGCCGTGAAGTTGCTGAAACAGGCGACCGGTATCGACAAGTTACGAATCACCGGCGGTGAACCGCTGGTTACCCCTAAGTTCGATGATTTCCTCATGGGTGTGATGTCACTGGGTCTGCAGGATGTCAGTCTCACCACGAATGGTCAGCTGTTACCCAGAAAACATGATGTCATTGTTCAGTCGGGAATCCGCCGAATAAATGTCAGTCTGGATACCCTCGATCCGCAGAATTTCCGCACCATTGCCCGCAGTGGTGATCTTGCAACGGTACTGGGTGGTATAGACGCACTCCTGGACGCGGGAATCAGAGTGAAGGTAAACATGGTGCCACTGCGCTCCCAGAATGCTGATGACATAGTTCCAATGCTCGATTACTGCCTGGAACGGGGCATTGAACTGCGCTATATCGAGCTGATGCGGATGGGACACCTGCTGAACGGGCAGGGATTTCAGACGGATTTCATTTCGATGGAGTCGTTGCTTGACAGGATCAGCGAAAAGTACGAATTCACCCGTACTGATGCACCGTATGATTCCACCGCCGTCAGATTCCAGATCCCCGGTAAAGGTGTGTTCGGGATCATTGCCAATGAAAGTGAGCCATTCTGCCGTTCCTGCACTCGTCTCAGACTGTCTTCCGATGGTTATATCTATGGCTGCCTCAGCAGTAGTCGGCGCCAGTTTATCGGTGATCTGATTCACGAACCTTCCCATATTGCTCTGCCCCGATTGCAGAATATCCTGGTCGGGGCGCTGGCGGACAAAAAACTGGCGTTTCAGGGTGAAGTTACGGTGATGAAACTGATTGGTGGCTGACCGCTGACTATACTTCTTTCATCGGGTCTGAAAGAGTGAGTCATGCAGCGTCGGATATTTCCTCTGTTACTGTGTTCCCTGCTGAGCTTCCTGCTGGCGGCCTGCCAGGCAACGCCACCGGGACTTCGTGAAGTCAATGATGATCGCCGTGGGCCTCTGCAGGCGCTGCGTCTGAAAGACTTTAAGCGACTGGACCGGGTGAGTCGCTGGTCCATGAGTGATGGAGCCCGAATCTACATCGCCCTGCCGGCAGAAGCGAGTCTGGACGAAGACTTTCATGATGACCTTGTTGCGGTATTCAGCCGCTATTTTCCAGCCTGTAAAGCGGGCACCAAGCGTGAGAGTTTTGATGCCGCGCTGCTCAGTGCCGGCTTCAGTGGCGCTCAGTTACTGGTCTATCCGGTATTGCGTAAACGTAGCTCAAAGCTGGGTTTTATTAATCTGTTTAACAAACAAATCCGACCCAACCAGATGCAGAATGCGGGTCTTGAGCTGGATATCAGCATCTTCTCGGTCGTAAACCGGCAGCAGGTTGATGCGCTGCGCTTTCGTGGCGAAGGCGGATTTTTCACCGGTTCAGAACTTAACTTACTGTGGCCACCGCTGGAAGCCTACCTGAGCGATGTGACTCAGTACTGACCCCGGGTCAGTTCGGCTACGGCATTGACCATGATCTGACGGTCGACGGGTTTCTGCAGAACCTTCTTTACGTTGGGAGGACATTGCCCGGTTTTGACGCCAAACCCGGAGCACAGAATCAACGGCAGCTCCCGGTGACTGTTGTTCAGAATTGTAGCCAGTTCCGTTCCGGTCATGCCGGGCATGGTCTGATCGGTAATCACCAGATCAAAGTCGTCAGGGTTTTCGTTGATCAGAGACAAGGCCTTCTCAGCGCTCTGAGTTGAGGTTACATCGCAGCCGTGACGGTGAAACAATTCTGTCAGGTATAAAGTGATCGGCCTTTCGTCGTCAACCAGCAGTATTTTGCGGTTGAGTGCTTCCGGCAGGGCGGCTGTCTCTTCCGGGTCTGCATCAGCATTCTGACGAACCGGGAGGAAATACAGGCTGACCTGGGTACCCCGGCCGGGTTGGCTGACAAAGCGCAGGTGACCGTGATAGTCGTGGGTGATACCGTGCACCACGCTCAGCCCCATACCGGAGCCCTGACCGATGTCCTTGGTGGTGAAGAAGGGTTCAAACAATCGGGACTGAATGTTTTTGTCCACACCCTTGCCGTTGTCGGTTACCCGGATAACGTGATACTCCCCTTCGAAGTTACTATGACAGGATGAACACAGAAACGGGCCGGCAAGCTCCGTCGCCAGTTCGATCTCCAGTTCACCTCTGGCCTCCATTGCATCCCGCGCATTGATACACAGGTTCACCAGGACTCGCTGGAACTGATTAGGGTCCAGACGGGTATTGCACTGGTCATCCGGGTAGGATTCTTTCAGGCTGATTGAGGTTGGCAGGGTAGAGCGCAGCATCTGAACAGACTCGTGAATAACCACAGCCAGATTGACTACCTGAGTTTCAGAGCGGCTGCTGCGACTGAAATCAAGCAGCTGACGGACGACATTTCTGGCCCGTGTGCCACCCTGGTGAATCTGTTCCAGGTAACTGTTAACTCTCGCCTTATCTTCAGTATCCAGTGCCAGCTCTGTGTAGCCCAGCACTGAAGCCAGAATATTGTTGAAGTCGTGGGCGATGCCTCCGGTCAACTGACCGATGGCTTCCATCTTGTGAGCCTGAATGAGATTGCGCTCAAGATCTTTGCGGTGCTGGATATGATCCAGGCTGCCGACCATCAGCAATGGCTCACCGGATTTGCTGTACTCAATCACCTTACCTTTGCCGGCAAACCACTGATACTCGCCGCTCGCGTCTTTCAGGCGATATTCACAGTAGTAGGGTTTCGATTCATCACGCAGATGCCGTAGCAGGTGATATTTCTGCAGCGGCCGGTCAATGGGATGAATGACGGTACGCCAGAAATCCGCAGTGGAACGGGTCTCCGTGGGGTAGCCCAGCAGATCCTTCAGTTGACCCTGATACTGGAATTCGCCGGTTCGCAAATCCCAGTGCCAGTAGATATCCACCACCGCCTGCAGGGTATCACTCATGCGACTGAGATCGGGCTGGCGGTCGGCGAGCATGGCCAGCTGATCAGCCTGCCAGATCAGTGCCGCACTACAAAGCAGGGTGATGGTGAACAGAGGTAAGAGCCACAAGAGAGAAACGTTGCCTGCTGACACCAGCACCATGAACAGCAGCAGGCCGGCGGCAGCGGCACCCCCTGAGAGGCGGACAAACCTGGCGCGGTCATCACTGATGTAACGCAGGGTCCTTAGCAAAACCTGGTGAGTCAGGCCGGGTTGCTTCTGGGGGTTCAATCGCTTTCTACTCTTTCCGCTATCTAATAAGATTAGTCCACATTTTCACAATCATCCCGTTAGTTTTACGGAGATTGGTCCCCGGAGACCGAACGCCATGTCGGAACTTGATCCCTATTCATTACTCGCCGGTCTTGCAGACCTGAAAGATAAATCCCTGCCTCCACTGCATCTCTGGCATCCGGACCAGATCAAGGATATTGATATGGAAATCCGTGAAGATGGGAGCTGGTACCACGAGGGTGACAGGATTGCGCGACAGCGCCTCGCACATCTTTTTTCTACGGTGCTGCGGCGGGAAAGTGATGGCGAATACTATCTGGTCACACCGGTGGAGAAATGCCGGATTCGGGTGCAGGATGCGCCGTTTATCGCCGTCACCATGGATATTCAGGGCAGCGGTAAAGACACCAACATGACTTTCACCACCAATATGGCGGATACGGTGATAGCGGGCCCTGACCATCCACTACGGTTTGAAGTCGATGAACAGGGCAGCCCGATTCCCTATGTCATGGTTCGTAACGGACTGGAAGCCAGAGCCAACCGCAGTGTCTATTACCAGCTGATGCAATTGCTGGTCCCGGCGGAGTCCCCGGAGGGTGAACTGTGGGGAATCTGGAGTGGCGGGGAGTTCTTCTCTTTCCGGTTACCGGTTGAAAGCTGATTGTACCGTGGCAGGCGGACTGCCCGGGCAATAAAAAAGGCAGCCGGAGCTGCCTTTTTCTGGTTTTTATAGCTGACTTGCAGGCGTCCTACATATTACCGTAGTTCGGCCCGCCAGTGCCTTCCGGTACTACCCAGTTGATGTTCTGGGCCGGATCTTTAATGTCACAGGTCTTGCAGTGAATGCAGTTCTGGCCATTGATCTGGAAGCGCTTGTTGCCATCAGCTTCCTCAACAATTTCATACACGCCGGCCGGGCAGTAGCGCTGAGCTGGCTCGTCATACAGCGGGTAGTTCGAGTGCATGGGAATGTTCGGGTCTGCCAGTTTCAGGTGGCAGGGCTGATCTTCCTCATGATAGGTGTTAGTGAGAAAAACTGACGACAATTTGTCGAAGCTCAGTACGCCATCGGGCTTGGGATACACCGGCTTTTCTGACTTGCTGGCCAGTTTCAGGGCGGCGTGATCAGGATGATCATCCTTAAGTGTAAAGGGCAGCCGACCCTGGAAGATGTACTGATCTACCCAGGTTGCAGCTGAACCCAGGAACAGGCCGAACTTATGCAGCCAGGATGTGGTGTTACGGGCAACATACAGCTCTTCATATAACCAGGAATTCCTGAACGCTTCCGGATAAGTCTCAAGCTCAGTTCCGGCCTGACCGGCCTTAACGGCCTCATAGATGGCTTCTGCCGCCAACATGCCGGATTTCATTGCCGTATGCGTACCTTTCTGCTTCAGGTTATTCAGGAAACCGGCATCGTCACCTACCAGCAGTCCGCCAGGCATAATGAGTTTGGGCAGCGCGGCCAGACCACCCTTGATGACTGCGCGGGCGCCATAAGCTACACGCTTGCCGCCTTCCAGATATTTCCTGATGAACTTGTGGTGCTTGAAACGCTGGAATTCATCGAAGGGGCTCAGATGAGGATTGCTGTAACCCAGATCAACGATCAGCCCCACTGCGACCTGATTGTTTTCCAGATGATACAGGTAGGAACCACCCAGGGTGTCTCCGGGGAAGTGACCGAGCGGCCAGCCGACGGTATGAACGACCTTACCCGGTACGTGTTTGGCCGGGTCAATATCCCAGATTTCCTTGAAACCAATACCATAGTGCTGGGTGGCCGATTCGGCCCGCAGACTGAATTTCTGCATCAGCTCCTTACCAAGGTGACCGCGACAGCCTTCGGCAAATACGGTGTACTTGGCGTGTAACTCGTAACCGGCCTGATAAGTCGACTTGTGCTCGCCGTTGACGTCCACACCCATATCGCCGGTCGCGATGCCTTTTATAGACCCGTCTTCATTGTAGAGAACCTCACTGGCCGCGAAGCCCGGGAAAATGTTGACGCCCAGTTCTTCAGCCTGCTCTCCCAGCCAGCGACACAGGTTCGCCAGACTGATAGCGTGGTTGCCGTGGTTGTGCAGCGCGCGGGGTACCAGCCACGAGGGCAGACGCATGCCCTGAAAGTCATCAATCAGATAGTAGACATCGTCTTCGCCCACAGGGTTATTCAAAGGCGCGCCTTTTTCCTGCCAGTCTGGAATCAGCTCATTGAGTGCCCGTGGTTCGACAACTGCACCGGAAAGAATGTGCGCACCAATTTCGGAGCCTTTCTCTACCAGACAGACGGTGTATTCTTCGCCAGCTTCCAGCGCCATCTGCGCGAAACGAATTGCTGTCGCCAGGCCAGCGGGACCGCCGCCAACAACAACCAGATCAAACTCCATGGATTCTCTTTCCACTGTAGCTACTCCTTCATTCACTATTTGTGGGCTTAGTATTCAGACTGAATGTTCAGGCCGCGTATTGTATGAAAAGTCACTGGGTAAAGGAAATCACTCAAATCTATTGCAACTGATAATCCCGGGCCGGTTTTGCTGGGGAAAAATGTTAAAAATTATAGACTTAGCTTGAGACAGGTCAATAAAAGCGGTATTGACCCCCGAAGTCTAAAAAGTCAGAATACGCGCTCTCAAAATCATCGACAGCTCTTATGCCAGCCCTTTTTGCCAGTACTGAGTCCGCTGTCACCCCATTTTTAATCACGAGCAGAGGAATTTCATGAAAGTTCTTGTAACTGCCAAGCGTGTTGTTGACTACAACGTGAGTATTCGCGTTCTTGCCGACAATAGTGGCGTCGATCTAAATAATGTGAAAATGTCGGTCAATCCATTCGATGAGATCGGTATCGAAGAAGCGGTTCGGCTGAAAGAAGCTGGCATCGCCACTGAAGTTGTCGTGGCTTCTGTTGGTACCAGCGCTTGTCAGGAGCAGATCAGAACTGCTCTGGCTCTGGGTGCTGACCGCGGTATTCTCGTTGAAACTGACGAAGACATGCAGCCACTGGCAATTGCCAAGGTGCTGAAGGCAGTTATCGACAAGGAAGCTCCTCAGATCATCATTACCGGAAAGCAGGCCATTGACGGTGATAACGGTCAGACAGGCCAGATGCTGGCTGCTCTGGCTGGTCTGCCGCAGGCAACTTTCGCTTCCAAGGTTGAAGTAGAAGGTGACTCTGCCACGGTAACCCGTGAAATCGACGGCGGTCTGGAAACCATTACGGTTAAGCTGCCAGCGATCATCACCACCGACCTGCGTCTGAACGAACCACGTTACGCTTCACTGCCTAACATCATGAAGGCCAAGAAGAAGCCAATCGATGTGATGACCCCGGCTGATCTGGGCGTTGATGTTGCGCCACGTGTGAAAACACTGAAGGTTACACCGCCTGCAGCGCGTCAGGCTGGTATCAAGGTTGAGTCCGTTGAGGAACTTGTCGACAAACTCAAGAACGAAGCGAAGGTGATCTCATGAGTATCTTAGTAGTAGCAGACCACGACAATAACAGCATTAAGGCGTCTACTCTGGTTGCTGTTGCTGCGGCACAGGCCATGGGTGGTGATATTGAAGTACTGGTTGCGGGTGCAGGCTGTGGTGCAGCCGGTCAGGCCGCTGCCGGCATTGCCGGTGTGAGCAAGGTACTGGTTGCTGACAATGCAGCATACGAGCATCGCTTGGCTGAAAACCTGGGTGCGCTGGTTGCTGAACTCGGCGCCAACTATTCTCATATCGTCAGCTCAACCAGCACTTCCGGCAAGAACTTCATGCCACGGGTTGCTGCACTGCTGGACGTTGCTCAGATTTCTGACATCAGTGGTGTTGTCAGTGAAGACACTTTCGAGCGTCCCATATATGCCGGCAACGCAATCGCGACAGTTCAGTCCACCGACGCTATCAAGGTGATCACTGTTCGTGGTACTGCCTTTGATCCGGTTGCTGCAGAAGGCGGCAGCGCGGCTGTTGAAGCAGTAGACGTTGTCAAGGATTCAGGGCTGTCTACCTGGGTGAAGGATGAGATTGTTAAGCTTGATCGTCCTGAACTGACAGCTGCCAGCGTCATCATCTCTGGTGGTCGTGGTATGCAGAATGGTGAGAACTTCGCCATGCTGGAATCTGTTGCAGACAAGCTGGGTGCTGCCGTTGGTGCATCGCGTGCTGCTGTAGATGCCGGTTATGCACCTAACGACATGCAGGTAGGCCAGACTGGTAAGATCGTTGCGCCTGACCTTTATATTGCGGTCGGTATCAGTGGTGCGATTCAGCACCTTGCTGGTATGAAAGACAGCAAAGTCATTGTTGCCATCAACAAAGACGAAGACGCACCTATCTTCCAGGTTGCTGATTACGGTCTGGTTGCTGATCTGTTCAAGGC
Source organism: Pseudomonadales bacterium (assembly GCA_020443225.1). GTDB lineage: Bacteria > Pseudomonadota > Gammaproteobacteria > Pseudomonadales > Azotimanducaceae > UBA4582. The sequence continues at coordinate 5,597 of JAGRIO010000064.1, read as the reverse complement.
CGTACCTGAACTGGATGCGCTGCTCGGCTAAACAGCCGCCAGCCAATAAAAAAAGGGCTCATCAGAGCCCTTTTTTTTGCCTTCAGTCTTTTAAAATGGGGACAAAAATTGGGGACAGTTAACTTATTTGCTCAGAGCAGGTTTCTGAGTCGTCGCAACGACCCTGTCTTCCCTTAGCCGGTAAATCTCAGTTTCCATTTTGTCATCTCGCCGGACTGTTCCCTGGCACTGGAAACTTTGCCTTCATACCGGGGCAAACCCGATCCTCAGCACGGTTCATTTCTGCCTGCTGTTCCTATACCCTGCAGCTGCACTGGTCGGAATCCCGTACTTGCTTGCGCACTCAAGCGCGCAACGGACCGGCTTCTCACTTTTTATGCAGAAGGCTTATGGCAGAAGAAATCGCTGAACTTATCGATCTGGAGGCGCTGTCCCTTTGGATGGATCGTCAGGGCTTACCTACAGGTACCATTGAGAAAACGGAGCTACTCGGGGGTGGCACGCAGAACATCCTGCTGAAATTCTCCAGAGGTGGTGAAACCTTCGTGCTCAGACGCCCGCCGCCTCATCCCCGGCCAGAATCCAACAACACCATTCGCCGCGAAGCACGTTTGCTGAGTGCTATCGCGGGTAGTGATGTGCCGCACCCGGGACTCATCGCGGCCTGTGGTGATGAGGATATACTGGGTGTCGCCTTTTATCTGATGCAACCAATCGATGGTTTCAACCCCACAACCGGACTGGCGCCGTTTCACCTGGAACATCCCGAAGCCCGTTATCGCATGGGTTTCGCCATGGCGGAGGGGATCGCAAAACTGGGTGCTATTGATTACATCGACGCTGGACTCGCGGACTTCGGTAAACCGGAAAACTATCTGGACCGCCAGGTAGCTCGCTGGCAGAAATTACTGGAGAGCTACAGCGACTTTGCAAAATGGCCAGGCCCGGCGTCAATTCCTGGCATCGAAAAAGTCGCCAACTGGCTGAATGATAACCGGCCGGCATCATTCAAGCCGGGTATCATCCACGGCGACTTTCACCTTTCTAACGTGATGTTCTGTTATGACAGTGCGGAACTTGCCGCGATAGTTGACTGGGAGCTGACAACGATTGGAGATCCACTCCTGGATTTAGGCTGGCTCATGGCGACCTGGCCAGACGCCCACGCGTCTGCCGAGGTGGTATCCGTGCAGCCATGGAAGGATTTCGCGACTATTGATGAACTTATCCGTCACTATGGCACCCTGACAGTTCGGGATATGTCAGCCATACAATGGTATGGCGTGCTGGCCTGCTACAAACTGGGGATTATTCTGGAAGGTACCTTTGCCCGTGCCTGCGAAGGTTTGGCGCCGGTAGCCACGGGAGACCGACTGCACGCCAGCACCGTCGGGCTGTTTGAAAGGGCTCTGCGCATGATCTGAGCCGTTAACCAGCCCGCCAGGCGAAGAGCCAGAGCAGCAGAGCATCATTATCAGCAACAAGAAATCAGATATACCCACCTCACAACGCCTGAGACGCGACCCGGAACCGAGGAGAGCCATGATGAATAAAGTACCTGTCATTGATCTGCAGAACGCAGATGATAATGCCCTGATGGCGCTGGACGCTGCCTGCCGTGATCATGGTTTCTTTTTGCTGAAAGGTCATGGCCTGGAATCCCTGGCGGCGCAAATGTGGCAATCATCTGCAGAGTTCTTCAGCTTGCCCTACGAACAGAAGGCCAGTGTGATGAGAACAGAGTCGTATCCGCTGGGTTATTACGACCGGGAGCTGACTAAACGTAAACGAGATCAGAAAGAGGTATTCGATTTCTTTGTTCCCGCGGAAACCAGCAGGTTTGAAGTGATATGGCCAGCAGGGCTGACTGAGTTCAGGCAGGCACTGGAAAGTTTTCATAACGGCTGTACCAGCGTCGCAGTCGAAGTGATGGCACTGCTGGCCAGGGCACTGGACCTTGATGACGCTGCCTTTCAGCCAAGCTTCGCCCGCGGGCACTCCAGCACCACCCGCATTAACCATTATCCACCGTCTGATCCGGTTCCCGCAGATCAGACGGACGCACTGAATCCCCTCGGGGAAACGGCGCTGGGTGAACACACAGATCCCGGGGCTATCACCCTGTTGTTTCAGGATGATGTCGGTGGGCTGCAAGCCTGGTCACGAACCGATGGCTGGATTGATGTGCCGCCTGTGAAGGGAACGTTGGTACTGAACCTTGGTGACATGATGCAGGTATGGACCAACGAACGATACCGTTCCGCCCTACACAGAGTGGTGCGTCATCCTGCAGGCAGGTCACGCTACTCAACCCCGTTCTTTTATAATCCCCATAACAGTGCTGTTGTACAGCCACTGGCAGCGTTCGGTGAGCCACGTTTCTCACCCATCGGCTGGTATGACTACATTGGAGGGCGGGTGACGGATAACTACCGGGACATTGGTGAAGACGATATTCAGATCGAGCGATTCAGAATAGCAGCTGGTTAGCAGCGAGAGTTGTTTGCTAGGGGTTCTGTCAGCTAACCAGCCTTTTTTTCAGCAATGCACTGGCGGTGTTTGAAGCAACAGGTGCCCCCGTCACTTCCTGTATGAAGGCAGCGGCATCGAGCATTTTCTCCATATCAATACCGGTATTCATGCCCAAACCGTCCAACAGATAGAGGACATCTTCCGTTGCCACATTGCCGGTTGCACCCTGTGCATAGGGGCAGCCGCCAAGACCAGCAACCGAGCTGTCGATTACCCGAACACCTGCCTCAAGTACCGCATAGAGATTGGCGATAGCCTGGCCATAGGTATTGTGAAAGTGGGCAGCCAGTTTGCTGGTGTCCGCCTGCAGGCTAACGGTTTCTATCAGTCGCTTTGCCTTTGCAGGTGTGCCCCGGCCTATGGTGTCGCCAAGGCTCACCTCAAAACAGCCCATATCCAGTAGTCGGGCGGTCATATCGGCGACCATCCCCGGATCAATGTCATCACCTTCATAGGGGCAACCCAGTACACAGGAAATGTATCCCCGCACCCTTATTCCTGCTTCGCGAGCCATATTCAGAACCGGTGCAGCTCTTTCAAAGGCGACATCAATGGAGCAGTTAGTGTTCCGCTGCGAGAAAGATTCACTGGCAGCGACGAATACGGCGACTTCATTGGCGGGTGACGCCAGCGCAGCTTCCATGCCTTTAACATTCGGGGTCAGCACAGAGTAGGTGACACCAGGCTTCAGATTAAGTTGCGCCAGCACCTGAGCCGAGTCAGCCATCATGGGAATCCACTTTGGTGATACAAAGGCGCCGGCCTCAATATGGGTAATGCCCGCATCGACCAGCATCTCAATCAGCCGGACCTTATCAGCTGTAGAGACGGCAACCGGCTGATTTTGCAGCCCGTCCCTGGCACCAACTTCAACGATGCGGACCTGCTCACTCATCAGAGAGTTTCCAGCCAGTCATCGTCTGACTCGACAGACAGATTATCGAACAGTGGGGTAGACAGATAGCGCTCGCCGGTATCCGGTAGCATGACAACAAAGGTCGATCCCTCCGGCGCCGAATTAGCAACCTGCAACGCTGCCCACATGGTTGCCCCGCAGGAGATACCGCAGAAGATGCCTTCCCTGGAAGCCAGTAACTGTGCCGTTGCCATCGCTGCATCATCGGGTACACCGATGATTTTGTCGGCAATATCGCGGTTCAGCACGCCAGGAATAAAGTCTGGTGTCCAGCCCTGTATCTTATGGGGTGACCATTCCTTGCCTGCAAGCATTGACGCGTTTTCAGGCTCAGCAGCAACAATGGTGATATCAGGCCGCGCCAGCTTGAGCATTTCACCAGTCCCGGTCAGGGTGCCGCCAGTGCCCCAGCCGCTGACGAAATAGTCGAGGTTCCGGCCGGCAAAATCGCGGAGAATTTCAGGTCCGGTGGTATTACGGTGATAAGCCGGATTTGCCGGATTCTCGAACTGACTGGCCTGAAACCAGCCATATTTTTCAGCCAGTTCTCTGGCGCGATTAACCATGCCGGTGCCTTTTTCCGCCGCCGGTGTCAGGATGACTTTTGCACCCAGTGCTTTCATGATCTTGCGTCGTTCAATTGAAAAGGTTTCAACCATGGTGGCCACGAAGGGATATCCTCTGGCCGCGCAGACCATGGCAAGGGCAATACCCGTGTTACCGGAAGTTGCCTCTACAACGGTCTGACCCGGTTTCAGTGCACCGGATTTTTCTGCGTCGTTAATGATGGCAATAGCCAGGCGGTCTTTGACAGAAGCCATGGGATTGAAGGCTTCCACCTTCACGTACATGTTCTGGTTCGCTGGTGCAATGTGGTTAAGTTTGACGATCGGTGTATTGCCGATGGTGTCCAGAATGCTGTCATAGATCATAAGACTTCCTCCGCTGAGTCCGGTGAGTTCATGATGCCAGAAGGCAGGTAGGTGTAAAACCACATTCTGATGCAGAAATGCCAGTCTGCGGATGTGAGTCGCGGGGTAATCCAGTACACTGCGGAACTCGTAGTAACTGACTTTCTGAGAGTAGGGTGACTGATGAAAAAGCTGATATTGCTGCTGGCGGCACTGACCCTGATGGCCTGTTCGGATAAGGCGGAGCAGACAAAGGTTCCCGCGCCCGCACTGCCTGCTGCTGGCGCGGAGGGTAAAGCCTTTCTAGAAGCTAATGCCAGTAAGCCTGGTGTAGTGGTGCTGCCGGGTGGGCTGCAGTATCTGGTGCTCAAATCCGGTAGCGGTCGGTCCCCCGGGCCAACAGACACGGTAGTGACCCATTACCACGGTACCCTGATCGACGGGAAGGTATTTGACAGTTCAGTAAATCGGGGTGAGCCGCTGGAGTTTCCACTAAACCGGGTCATTAAGGGGTGGACTCAGGCATTGCAGCTGATGAAAGAAGGTGACAAATGGCGCTTGTTCATTCCACCTGAACTGGCTTATGGCGCACGGAAAACCGGATCTATCCCACCCTATTCGACCCTGATATTCGATGTGGAGCTGATAAAAGTTAAATGACGGATTCGCTGAGATGAAAATCAGAGCCAGCTGTACCCTGGATTTGCATCTGGAGGTGGAAACGCCGCTGATTCTGATGCTGCGGCCGAAAAGCGGTGCTTCACAATGGGTTTACCGCGAGGAATATATCTTCTCTCATCAAGTAAATGTTACCGAGTATCAGGACACCTTCGGCAACTTGTGCCAGCGTCTGATCGCACCAGCGGCTGAGTTCCGGATTGTGACGGCGTCAGAGGTTGAGACTGCCGATGCGATGGATGAATGTCCCGGCGCGCCCTTTATCAGTGTCGATCAGTTGCCGGCCGATGTTCTGGACTATCTGGTGCCGTCGCGCTACTGCGAATCAGATCGTCTGGGTGAGTTCACTCTGTCGCTGGTGGGTCAGGAGTCTATGGGTTATGACCAGGTTGCAGCCATTTCCGACTGGATCAGGCGCACCATGCCATATCTGCCCGGGACCAGTGAGTTCCCGCTTTCAGCGCTGGAAGTCCGGGCCCAGGGGCACGGGGTCTGCCGGGATATGGCGCATCTGGCCATTGCTATGTGTCGCAGCATCAGTATTCCAGCGCGGATGGTGG
>JAGRIO010000648.1 GCA_020443225.1 Pseudomonadales bacterium | reverse complement strand
TCTTTATGCTTGCCATTTTAAGCGAAGGCGAGTATAGGATGAGTAATTTTAATGATCATTATATCAAGAGTATAAAAAAGGACTTCAATCCAATGACAGACTTCACAGACTATAAAGTCAAGGATATTTCAGGGGCCGGTTGGGGCCGTCGTGAAATTGAAATTGCAGAAACAGAAATGCCGGGCCTTATGGCTCTACGCGAAGAGTTTGGTAAATCACAACCATTGAAGGGAGCCAGAATTGCGGGTTGTCTGCATATGACTATCCAGACTGCCGTTCTGATGGAGACCCTTATCGCGCTAGGGGCAGAGGTGCGCTGGTCATCCTGTAATATTTTCTCAACTCAGGATCATGCGGCTGCGGCCATGGCTGCTGCAAAAATTCCCGTATTTGCCTGGAAAGGAATGAGTGAAGAAGAATTTAACTGGTGTATTCGTGAAACGATTGTTGGCCCTAATGGCTGGCGTCCTAATATGATACTTGATGATGGTGGTGATCTGACA
>JAGRIO010000063.1 GCA_020443225.1 Pseudomonadales bacterium | reverse complement strand
CACGGAATCATTGACATTGATTGCCGGTACCTTCAGTTCGCCCTTGGCCATCATCTCAATCAGACGATGCACGCCAGTGGTGGTTTCCTCGGTAATGCCGTGGATCTTATTCAGCATCTCCGGGTACTTGTCGTGAACCATCTCTGTCAGGTCGCCGCCGTCGTCCAGAATCATATTGGCATCCCAGGGCTTGCCATCTTTCAGAATGGTTTGCTCGATGCACCAGAAAAACTCTTCTTCGGTTTCACCTTTCCAGGCAAAGGTCGGAATGCCGGCGGCGGCCATAGCTGCGGCGGCATGATCCTGAGTTGAGAAAATGTTACAGGATGACCAGCGCAGTTCAGCGCCGAGTTCCACCAGGGTTTCCATCAATACCGCGGTCTGAATGGTCATGTGAATACAACCCATGATTTTGGCGCCTGCCAGTGGCTGGGATGCTTTGTATTTGGCACGCAGGGCCATGAGAGCCGGCATTTCTGCTTCGGCGAGTTCAATTTCTGCACGTCCGAATGCAGCCTGACTGATGTCAGCAACTTTATAGTCCGGGTTAGTCATAAGTCCTCTCTTTGTTCAACAAAGGTGAATGGGTGGTAGTTAGGTGGAACAGGCGAACTTGCACCTGAAATCCGTTTTTTAAGCCCAGAAACGCGTTCTGGCCCTTAGAAAATCCGGCCTCGCTGGCCCAGTGATCCAGATCAGTGGGTTCAAAACCCAGCCACAGATCACCGCATATTTCCCGCGCCCAGTCCTGATCATGGGGGCACAAATCTGCTATCAGCAACAAACCTTCAGGGTTCAGTAGTCTGGCAGCCTGACTGAAAAAACCAGCCGGCGAGGGAATGTGATGTAACACCATGTTCAGCACAATCAGGTCAAACAGTCTTGCGGGGCGAGAAAGTGCTTCGATATTCGTATGGATAAACTCGACGCGTCCCGCATGCTTGCGGCTCAGGGTGCTCCTGGCTTTCTCAAGCATGGCCCGGGAGTTGTCGATGGCGACAACCTGCGTGAATTGCTCTGCCAGGTTGTCGAGCAAATAACAGGCACCGGGGCCAACCTCCAGCACGCTGGCCTCAGAATCCAGGTTCTCGTTGCTGAGCAGATCACTGAGGCAGCCAGAGTAATGGCTGTAGTCAGCGATCAGATCCTGATTTTGCTTCAGCCGGTCAACATTCCTGGCAAAGAATTCCTGCGACCGGGCAGAGCGCTCGCTGTGCACTTCCTGAGTTCTGCCCAGCACATCTGTTGACATCGGCAACTGATCGACGGTTTCAAACAACGATTCCATGACGGCAGACAGAGGATCATCGGCACCAATCAGAGCGCGTCGGTAAAAAATCGAGTTTCCCTCGCGTCTGGCTGTGACCAGGCCTGCATTGGCCAGAATCTTAAGATGATGACTCATGCCTGATTGGGGCGTTTCAAAGATGTGGCAGAGTTCCAGCACGCCGAATGATTCCTGACTCAGTACCCGCAATATATCGAGGCGCAGGGTATCCGCCGTTGCTTTACAAAAAGACAGCAAAGGTTCCTTCAGGGGAATCTGCAAAGGTGAGGAGAGCACTGATATTCAAGAGGTATATCAAAATGTTTCGATATAGTAGCAGCGCGACAATGAATTGCAAGCCAATATCAATATTTTTCAATATAGAATGGCGGTCGGTGCCAGGGCAGAATATGTTGTACTCTAGGGGTTGTGAATTTTTCTGAGCAGATCCCATGACCGGCGCTATCAGTCAGATGCAGATGCTATATATCCCGGAGGAAGACCGGATTCTGTTCCGGGTGAATTCTGTCGACAGGCAGGAGTTCCGCTTCTGGATAACCCGGCGCTATGCGATTCTGATGTTCAGGGTTCTGAAGGAGCACTGGGACAGTGACCCGGACATTTCCGTGCAGGCGACGCCTGAAGCAAAGGAAGCACTGCGGAACTTTAAGCAGGAACAGGCCACCAGTGGTGCGGATTTTTCGAAGGAATTCGCCGATCAGCCAGCGGAAATGCCGTTGGGTGAAGAAGCGAAACTAGCCTTCAAGCTGACTTATAACATTCAGGGCCAGAACATGTTGCTCGGAATCGAGCCACAGACGGGAAAGGGAATCTCCATGACGATTAACCGCAGCATCAATTCCAGTCTGACACAGTTATTGCGTGCAGCCGTCAGCAAGGCGGAATGGCGACTCGATGAGCAAATGGCCGGAGACCTGGTTACCCTGGCGGCGAACAGAGTGATCAATTAGGATGCTGCTGGTCGATTAATGGTGTTCACAAGTGGAAGACCAAACCCTGCAAAATGGTGGCTTCCAGGGATGAAATACAGGTTCGTTTCCACGAACTTTTCTTTTTCAACAGCTTACGATCACAAGCTCAGTTTCTGGGTGATTCAGTCGCTCGGAAGCTCCATATTGCCTCCATAGTTCTTCCATACTCGACTCCTAGAATGAGGTTAAGAGATTTCTCATTTGGCCCTGTCGAATTGGTGCTCCTAAGTCCTGACTCGTTCCCCCTCCCCCAATAAACGTCAGGACTTTTTTTTGCCCGTAGTTTTCTGCGACCCGCATTTACCCGAATCGTTTACCCGAATCGTTGCCGAATGACATCTGCTCTGCCGGCAGTGCAGTCATTGTCATGTGCGGTAATTGTGATGTCATCTGCCTGGCAGCTCAGGCCGCCGATGAAGCAGGCTGACTGACAGATTTGTAAAGTGGCAGCGTGACTCTGATGGTAACCCCTTTGCCGTTAAGCAGGTTGGTGGCGCTTGCCCTGCCGCCGTGATGTTCAGCGATAACCCTCACGACGTATAAACCCATACCGAAGTGCAAGCGGTTGTCAGGATTGTTTTCCCTGACTGAGACCATCGAATCGAAGATACTTTCGACCAGGTCAGCGTCGATGACTGGTCCGCTGTTGGTAACGAACAAGGTCAGTCGGGTAGCATCTGTCGTCAGGCCGACAGTGATCGTGCTGCCGACCGGAGAGAAATCCACAGCATTGTCGATGAGTTTGTCGAGCAATTGTTCTATCCTGTAATCTGAGACTTCAGCCAGTACCGGGTTCTGGGTGCCCCGATACTCGAACACCCGGTTAGGATGGGTGGTCTTGCAGTTCGCCAGATAGTTTTCTACCAGGTTCTGTATATCAATTACTTCAAATTCTTCGGCTTCCAGTGCATCTTCCAGACTGGCTGCATCAGCCAGGTTCTGGACGATCATGCCAATACGGTGCACACCGCGTTTCGCACTCTCCAGATATTTGGTTTTCGCCGCTTCGGAATCAGAATTCTCCAGGTTATGCAGCGATGTGCTCAGGGTGTTGAGTGGATTATTTATTTCGTGTCTCAGAGTGCGCGGCATGTTTTCAAGAAACTGGTTGTGCTGATGAAGCCTCGCCAGCATCCCCGAAATACTGCGGGCGAGATCACCGATCTCATCGCCGGCTTTGGTTTCAGCTTTCAGTTGGTTGGTCTGCAGGCGACCATAGATATCAATGGCGTTGGTGGCTTCTGCACCCAGTTTCCGGATGCGACGGGCAAGTCGTACAGAAAAGGCCAGAATCAATGCAACGAAGATCAGCAGTGACAGGACAGAGAAATTGATGATCCGTTCCAGTGCATCCCGCCGCAGCTCAAGAATTCTGTTGGTGTTCTGACGCAGGACGACAGTGCCAATCACCTTATCCTGCGCAATAATGGGGTGAGCCGCAATAATGACCTCCCCTTCGGTGGACGTGTAGCGGCGCTGGTAACTGGGTTTCCCGGCCAGTGAATCTTTAATGACGTGATCTTCCGGAGCGTTCACAGGGCTACGCAGCGCGGTGTCGATGCCGGTGTACATCTTGTCCATCAACTGACTGATGCCGGTCAGAATGGGTTCGTACCAGGTGCTCTCTTCAGCATCCTGGCTCGGCAGTTGTTTTGGGCTGTAAGAGCCTACTTCTGCGCGAACCCGGCGCTGCGCGTCGATGACCTGAATATTCGCACCGGAGTAGCCCAGACCTTCAATAATCCGCAGTACCTCCGGCGACTTCAGAAGCACCAGACCAAAAGCTTCGCGGCCAGCGGAGGGCAGAGTGCCGGTAATGGACTGAATAGCGCGGGTTTCCGCGCTGTCTACATCCACCACGGCCAGCCCGAAATGTTTGGTCGAGCCCAGTAGTTCCAGCGGTATACGGAACTCGACCGCGTAACCTTCATCGGTCTGGGACATGAAACCCTGCACCCGGTTTTCTGCCACCCCCTGTATGGCGTAGCGCCAGTCATTGTCCATGGCGTAGGCGGTGGTGACACCGGGTTCTGTCATGGTGATAACCAGTTTACGGACTTCCCCGGACTGCCCGGTAAAGGTAATGCGGATATGATCCGACAAATCGAGACGCAGAATGTTGCGGTCCCGGAACACCAGCTTGTCGTCTTTCACCTGGATCAGTGCATAGACCTGATCATTATGTTCTCCCAGCACCAGATAGAACTGGTTGGGGATTTGGGCGCTTTCTTCCTCTTCGTCGCTGCTGCCAAAACTGACGTTATAGTTAAGAACCTCTTCCCAGTCGTTGCTTTTGCCGTCGATTCGAATGGGGTTGTTGAGCGGGTGTGCGTAGAGTTGCTCATAACCCTCTGGTGACAAAGGCAATTCGTAGAACAGGTCTGACCGACCATTCAGCAGGGTCGAGATACCTTCAGCTGTCAGCAACTGCGCGTTGGCCTGACTGTCCACCAGAAAGGCTTCCATTTCCTTCAGGTACTGATAGCTGAACCAGGGGATTACCACCAGGGCGAGACTCATCAGAATGAAGAGTTTGGTTGCCAGCCGCGGACCCCTGAATCTCGAATTTTTCATGACGTTATTTTACTGACCAGCGATACCCGAAGCCGTACTCGCTTTTGATGCAGTCGAAATCCTTATCGATACTCTCGAACTTCTTGCGGATGTTGCGCATGTGCGTGTTGATCGTGTTATTGGTCACCAGGGATTGCATGGTGGCATTCATCAGCGTGTCGTAGGATACCGCGTGACCGGGAACCCTGACCAGTTTGGCCAGCATTCTGAACTCTGTGCCGGAAAGATTAATCGGCTGCCCTTTCCAGGATACCAGCAGAGCTTCCTGGTCTATCGACATGTCGCCGACCATTTTGGCGGTGGAAGAGCCGGCGCTGGACTGGCCGCGGGCTTCATGAATGCGAAGCAGCGAGCTGATCCTTTCCGCGAGATAATCGAGTGAAATAGGCTTCGGCAGGTAGTCCCAGGCGCCCAGTCGCAAACCAGAGATCTTGTCGATTTCAGCAATACGTTCGGTGAGGAATATCACTGGCAGGGAAGCGGAACGGGCCAGCAGGTCGCGACAGATTTCAAAACCAGCGTCGACCTCGTCGCCGAGGATGATGTCCAGGATGGCGAGATCAGGTAATTCCCGCTCGAAACCGGCCAGGGCTTCCGCCCGGCTGCTATAGGCCGTGACATCGTAGCCCTTGGTGGTGATTGCATCGACGTAGTTACTTCGCTGATCAGGGTCGTCCTCAACAATCGCAATTCGCTTTGCCATTGATATTCCTCTGTGATTTGGGGGGTATTGTAAGCCAAGCAATGCAGGAAGTATTTCCCAGCCTGAGCTGAACGGTTTATAAACCTATGAGAGTGCGTCAAGCTACTGAAATTCCACAGCATTTTAATGTTTCATTGTTTCTCCACGATTGTTCAGCGAACTTTCACTTTCCCTGAGTCTTTCATTGCACATTTCGGTGTTTACTACGCATCAACAACAACCGTCGTCTACCGGCGCGTTTTCACAGAGTGGAAGAGGTAAATCAGGCAATGAAAGTTTTTGTTCCCATGACAGACAAGCTGGAAGTCAATACAACGACGATGTCCGGCAAGCTGGTACCGTTTAATCCTGCGTTTCTGAATACTTCGGCGTTCAAGGGCGAGAAAAGCGTGAAGCCGGCTAACTGGATTGTGGAGTGCGACTATGCAACTGCGCTCAAGCGACTCTACGAGGGTGCACAGGTCAACTAAGGCCTTCCCGCAAATGCGCAGCCTGGTTGTGTGGTGAACGCGCAACCAGCCAGTGAATGTGTCAAGAGACCTGTCAGTCTCAGCCCGGCAGTTTTTCAGTCACCTTGCACCGTTGTCCCGGGGGCGATCGGTGCAAGGGGTTGGTAATCTGCTAATCCTTCTGTCCTGTCCCTGCTACACGATCGTGACCGTCAGGTCCGACCATTACCCTCAATGCCAACCAGGGTGTCTTCCGTCGCCCTTATGCAGGAATGTCAGATGATCTGTCTGCGCAAACGCGAGGCCGGACCCCTTCTGCTGATCTGCGATGAGGTGAAGTCCTCACGGGACCAGATCAAACATACGGAGCAGTTTCAGGCATTTTCCCGCTTGACATAATATGTCAGGAGGCGTCAAATCGGCTCTATGAACATTTTATTGAATCCACTGTACTGGGCCATAGCTGCTGCTGCACTGATGGTCGCTGAAGTCATTATCCCTGGCGGGATTGTCTTCTTTCTGGGTGGCGGTTGTCTGATCGTCGCCGCATCTATCTGGGCAGGACTGGTGTCTACCTGGGTGGGTGCCATGACTTTATTCTTCATCTCATCGCTGTTACTGATCTTCGGTTTGAGATCGATGTTCAGCCGGTTTGCAGAAGGTGATTTTTCCCGGGCTAACACTGTTGAGATACTGGACGAAATTGATCATGAGGTAGCGGTTACCGAGACCATCGGACCAGGCCAGCAGGCAGGGAAGGTCTACTTTCGTGGTACTCACTGGAAAGCGCTGGGCGGTGGCGAGATGATTGCAGCGGGAAGCAAAGCCCGCATCGTCAGCCGCGAGACGACTGCTCTCATTGTTGAAGCTATCCCTGTTGCACAGGAATCAATGGACGAAAATCAGGCCAAACCAGTTTAGCAATCACTTTGGCCTGATCATGGTACAGCACCACGCTGATTCGGGTGCTGATAACTAACGAGGGAGCAGACCATGTTCTACATCACCATCGCCCTGCTGGTCGCAGGATTTATCTTTTATAACCTTTTGCTGGTCGTTCATATGCGCGAACAATGTGTCATTGAACGGCTGGGTAAGTTCCGGGTCGTGCTTGAGCCTGGCTGGCACATTCTGATTCCCTTCGTTGACCGGGTAGCTTACCGCCACGAGACCCGCGAGCAGTGTCTCAATATTCCGCATCAAAGCTGTATTTCCCGCGACAATATGCAGATCGACGTTGATGGTCTTCTGTATATAAAAGTTATGGACCCTTATAAGGCCAGCTATGGCATTGAAGATTATCTGATTGCTGCAGTAAATCTGGCGCAGACCACGGTGCGCTCGGAGGTGGGCAAGCTGACCCTGACAGAAACCTTCTCTGAGCGGGAGAAACTGAACGAAACCATCGTCTCGGAAATTGACCGCGCCTCTGAACCCTGGGGAATCAAGGTGATGCGTTACGAAGTGATGAATATCACACCCTCGCCAAATGTGGTTGAGGTGCTGGAAAAGCAGATGGAAGCGGAACGGCAGAAGCGGGCAGAAATCACCCTGGCCAATGCCGAGCGGGATTCCACCATCAATCTCTCAGAGGGTGAAAGGCAGGAAGCGATCAATATCTCTGAGGGTGAACGCCAGAAGCGTATTAACGAAGCAGAAGGTCGCGCGCGGGAGATCGAAATTCTTGCTGACGCGACCGCAGAGGGGATGCGGCTTATTGCCAGAGCGCTGGAAAAGCCGGGTGGCAGACAGTCCATGAATGTAAGACTGGTGGAAGGTTATATCGCACAGATTCACAGGCTCTTCAAAGAGGCAGACATCGCAGTGGTGCCGACCGAGCTCGCGCGGGTAGAAAGTTTTTTTCAGGGTATGGACGAAGTCGCCAGATCAGTGAACCAGAGCGGAAAAGGGAGTGTCTGAAATGGATATTTTTGTCATGGTCGTGTGGGGTCTGATCTTCCTGGTGCTGATCGTTAAGCTATTCCAGTCTATCAGGCTGGTCTCGACTCAGACTGCACACATCGTTGAACGGCTCGGGCAGTACCACAAAACCCTTGAGGCTGGCTTTCATGCGCTGATTCCCTTCGTTGATAAGGTGACTTTTGTGCAGGACCTGCGGGAGGAAGCAATCGACGTGCCTCCGCAGGAATGTTTTACCGGCGACGAAGTAAAAGTCACGGTAGATGGCGTGATTTATATGTCTGTCTGGGACCCGGTCAAGGCCAGTTATGGCATTGTCGATTACAGCTATGCGGCGGTGCAACTGGCCAAGACAACAACCCGTTCGGTGATTGGTACGCTGGATCTGGATAAAACGTTCGAAGAACGTGACCTGATCAGTGCCAAGGTGGTTGAGGTGCTGGATCAGGCGGGTGAGGCCTGGGGTATCAGGGTTCATCGTTATGAAATCAAGAATATCTCGCCGCCGAACACAGTACGGAATGCCATGGAGAAGCAGGTCAGTGCCGAAAGGGAACGTCGGGCGATTCTGGCTTCCAGCGAAGGTGACAAACAAAGCCGTATCAATCGCTCTGAAGGGCTTAAGGCTGAATTAATCAATCGCTCTGAAGGTGAAAAGCAAAAGCGCATTAACGAAGCAGAGGGTTATGCAGAAGAAATTCGCGCTATCGCTACGGCAACTGCAGCGTCGGTATCCAAAATCGCTGACGTGATGGTGGAACCTGGTGGTGCTGAGGCGCTGCGCCTGCAGCTGAGTGAACGCTATATCCAGACGCTGCAGAACCTTAAGGATTCCCGCATCGTGCTGCCGGCTAACCTGATGGACTATGGGCAGTGGATGAAAAACGTCAATCTGGAGGAACTGTTGGCAGAACCACCAGCCCGTGGCAGACTCGGGGAGTAATTAGCTACCAACGGATATCCCTATGAAAAATCATCAATGGCTTCTGGCAAGAACACCTCTCGAAGGCTGGCCAGTTGAAGGTGATTTTCAGTGGGCAGAGACTGAAGCGCCTGAGCCAGGAGAAGGCCAGGTGCTGACCCGCACGATATACCTCTCACTTGACCCCTATCAGTGGGGCAGGCGTCGCAACGGCACCGAGCAACCCGGAGATGTCTGCCATGGCAGAACGGTATCTCAGGTGATCAAAAGCCGGTCTGACGACTTCACTGAAGGTGACTTTCTGTTCAATACCAATGGCTGGCAGACCCATGGTCTGACTGGCCGCGATATTTCAATCTTTAACTATATGCGTCCCCGCAAACTGGACCCGGCGCTGGCGCCCATTTCGACCGCCATTGGGGTAATGGGTATGCTGGGGCTGACGGCCTATAGTGGCCTGGTAGTGCAGTGTCAGCCGCGCCCCGGTGAGACAGTGGTGGTCTCTGCTGCTTCTGGTGGTGTCGGTCAGATCGCCGGACAGCTGGCAAAAATTCATGGTTGCCGGGTCGTTGGTATTGCCGGCAAACAAGAGAAATGCGACTTCGTCAAAAATGTACTGGGTTTCGATGACTGTGTCTCGCATCTCAGTGAATCTCTTGCGGAAGACCTGGCGGCAGCCTGCCCGGATGGCGTTGATATCTATTTTGAGAACGTAGGTGGCAAGGTCTTTGAAGCCGTACTGCCAATATTTAACAAACAAGCCAGAATTACGCTGTGTGGCATGATCAGCCAGTATGGCAACCGACCGGGTGTTGATGCCAGGCAGCTCTGGCAGGAAACTGGCCAGCCTTCTTTTGACCGTCTGCAAATGCAGGTTCACGGGCTGTTCGTCGGGAACTTCGTTGAGGAGCACGAAACAACGTTCCTGCAGCGTATGGCGGGCTGGATTGAGAGTGGGCAGGTAAAGTACAAGGAAGACCTCTGGCAAGGGCTGGAAAAAGCGCCGGAAGCGTTCGCTGCTATGCTGGCAGGTGGGAATTTTGGGAAAACATTGGTGGCTGTGGGTGAAGATCCCACTGTTGATGCCGAACTGGCGAAGAAGCGAGCGGGAACCAATGTATTGTGAGACCCCTTGTCTGAAAAGTGAGGAATGACAGCCACGCAGCGCCCGGTTTCGGGCTGAAGCAGGTCGTGGGCTGTTTGACCCTTTATTCTCAGACCGCAGGCTGTGAAAACAATAACAAGCCGGGCAGAAAGGAGCTTTCCAACGATTGCCTGATAACCTGCGCTTTGCGCATTTCAGCGATCAGGGTAAGGCGCTTGATGCTCAACAGGAGGAGATTTCCGGATGTCAGAAGCGATTCAGGTTGATTACGGTCCGCATGAGGCGGCGATGCAGGCTTACCGGGAAGCTGGCACACGGGTTGCCATGGCGACCCCAAACCGTGGACCGGTAACCTATGATGCCAGTGGCCGGGTTTCACAAGCGATTCTCGATGCTTACTGGAAGTATGGATTCTATGTGTTTACCGGAGTAATTGGTGAGCAGGAGCTTGCGGAACTACGTTCGGAAACCAGTGCTATGCTGGCCAATGCCCCTGCTCACAAAGGCGCCGCAACGGACGCGCAGGGCAGACCGGCGCTGGGTGCCGCGCAACAGGCCCGCAATCTGATATGGGTTCGTCCCTTGTCTGATCCCAGTGGCGGAACCGCTGCAGCAGGTGGCAGGCATCCCGCTAAGATGTATGAACCCACCGCGCCAGACGGCGCGCCTGAACATGTGTTGCAACTGGTCCTGGGTTCGCTGCAGTACTCTGATGCCTGTCTGCGGCTTTATGGTCATCCGGACATGCTGGCAGTTGCGGCAGCGGTGAACGGTGAGGATTTTACGCCCTTTAATGAAGGTGTCTGGTACAAACATGCTGGTCTGGGCGGTTCTGTCGCCTGGCACCAGGATGGCACCATGAAGTGGGATGCCCCGGACTTTGATGGCGGTACCCATGGATTCAATTTTATGGCCCAGTTGTATGGCTGCGATGCGGCTAACGGGTTGTGGGTGGTGCCCGGAACTCACGAAGGCAGAGCTGATATAAAAGCTATGTGTGATGCGGCGGGTTCCGACAGAATACCCGGTGCCATCCCTATGATATGTGAACCTGGTGATGTCGCAATCTGTAATCGTCAGGCGGTCCATGGTTCTTTTGCCAATACCAGCCCCAACATCCGCGTGACGGTAAACTTCGGGTTTAATCGTCGCGCTTCAGTGCTGAACGCTGAAGGCAATGGTATTCACAGCCCCAGGGCCGTTTATGATGAGGCACGGATTGCCAGGCGTTCGGCGGTGATTGCCTATGCGATTAATGCACGCAAAGCGCATTTTCCGGATGAGCAGCCTTACTGTTATCAACCGCTTGCAGAAGAGATGGATCAATATCCGTTTGATGACCGGGCGAGGCAGGAAATGAATGACTACAACCTGCTGGACCTTGGTATCTGAACCGCGAACTGAGGTTGCATGGCAGGTCTGATTTGCGGCCCCAATTGCTCTACAATCGGTCCATTCTCATTATCTGACTCTCAGGAAATATTATGGATAAATTGTTTGATCTGACGGGCAAAGTGGCATTGGTAACCGGCGGTAGTCGCGGGCTGGGTTACCAGATGGTGAAGGCGTTCGCTGAACGGGGCGCTGATGTCATCATTGCCAGTCGTAAACTGGATGCTTGCGAGGTCGTTGCCGAAGAAGTCAGGGCGCTGGGCCGTAAAGCGCTGGCAGTTTCTGTGCATGCGGGCAAATGGGACGAGATTGATCGCCTGATAGAAACAGCCTATGCAGAGTTTGGCAAAGTCGATATTCTGGTGAATAACGCCGGTATGTCTCCCGCGGTCCCCAGCCATGAGATGCCGGAAAACCTGTTTGACAGCGTAATGAATCTCAACTTCAAAGGTCCTTTCCGGCTCGCCAGCCAGATCGGTCACCGTATGAGTGAAGGCGAGGGCGGCGTGATCATCAATATTTCCAGCTCTGGCTCCCTGAAACCCTTGCCTGCTGTTGTTCCTTATTCCGGTGCTAAGGCGGCTCTGAACGCCATGTCGGTATCTATGGCAGCAGAGTACGGGCCGAAAGTCCGGGTGAACACTATTGTTGCTGGCCCTTTTCTGACTGACATTGCCAAGGCCTGGACTGAAGAGGCCCGGCAGAAACAGCCCAACATGCTGGGACGGGCTGGCAACCCGGAGGAAATTGTTACTGCTGCGCTGTACCTGGCAAGCCCGGCATCAAGCTTTACTACCGGTGCGATGATACGGGTTGACGGAGGCCATCAGTAGTAACCCTGCGAAGCGCCTGTTCAGTCTGACAAGCGCTTCAGGATCAATCACCTGTCCCGTATATAAGTCAGTTTTACCGGCAGTTTTTCAATAATGGCTGTCGCTGACTCTGCGTAGGGATAAACAAAGTAATTGAGGGGTTCGCCGCGCTGTTCGCGGGATAATCTGATGTCCCGACCGGTCGTGAATTCGATTCGGTCGCTGGGGATGACGCCATAATACTCGTCTTTTAACCCGGCTTTCTTGGCTTCGCTGGCGTCCAGCGGCGACCAGCCATGGTTGTCCTCCCAGACTTCAGCCCAGCAATGATAGCCGTCATGTCGTCCCGTATCCGTGTCAGCTGCGAGTGGGAAGCCAATCTTGAACCGGGCGGCGATGCCCTGGCTTCGGGCCAGACCTATATACAGTGAATGAAAATCGGTGCAGTTGCCGTACTTTGACTGGCAGGCCCAGATGGCGTCTCCCTGACCCCAGCCTTCACCTTCTTTTGAATAAGTCATCAGGTCATAAACGTAATCATAGTAAACCCTTCGCAAATCCGGGTTTTCCTGATTGTTGGCTCTGACCTCGGTTGCAATGTCGCTGATCATTCCCTGCAGGGGAATCATTCGCTGTGCTGACAGGTAATCAGCAGGCTTATCAGCACTACTGAGGTTATCGGCGGCAAGTCCCCGGCCAGGTTTGCGCACTATTCGATGCACCAGTGTGGCGCTGGCAACGTCTCGTTTACCTGCTGGCAGGCGGATGACGCCAACCCGGTTGTAACGATTGTCTCTTATTTCTTCCAGTGGCCACGGACTGTTTACCTGCATGGACACAACTGTCTGGTCCGGATTCTCTGCAGGTAATGGAATCCACACCGTGGTTGCGTCTTCCGGCAACCCTGATAAATCAATGTGATAGGTGACCGTGTAGCGGGCTTCGTCTTGCCATGCATCATAGCCCTGAGCGCTGAAAGGCAGCAGGCATAAAGCCAGAAGATAAGTTAAGAGAAGGTTTCTGCTGCGAGGGTTATTGCTGAAGTGGCTGATCAAGTATTTTTCTGTCTGTGTCATCTGAGAAGTACCGCGGTGGAAATGTAAATATTGAATTTAAAAGATGCCTGACCTTCCGGGTCTGCCTGCATGATTCGGAACAGCGCGGATTCTAGCATTCCCCTCCAGAGGAGCAACCTGGCCTCGCTGATGCCTGCGATTGATTGTGCTTTAATTGGTATCCAACCCTTTTTACCCTGATTCAAGGCTGGTAACTGCGATGGCATCTGTTGCATCGAATATTTTACTGTCGGGCGCCGTCGCGTCGGGCGCCGTTGCGTCGGGCGCCGCTGCGTCGGGCGCGAGGCGTCTGGGTGCTTTTGTGCTGTGTGCTGCCATTCTGACGTTTAGCGATCCCCTGCTTGCCGCCCGGAATCAATGCGGAAAGATCTATGAACCCGCGCTGCCTGGCTACGAGTTCACAGGTGGCGTTGATCGCTGGGGCGAACGGGCGCTGGTTCTGCCGGACGGGGAAGGCAGAAAGGTCAGCAAGATTTATATCAATAGTCTGCCGGTTTTTGATACTACTGACCCCAAGGAGAGTAATGCACTTTATCGGTGGATCAACCGCATTCATATAGGCACAAGAACGCACGTTATCAGCGACCTGCTTTTGTTTCATGAGGGTGAACGGGTAGACAACCAGCTCATTCAGGAAACGGAGCGGTTGCTTCGGGATCAGAAATTTCTGGCTGATGCAGAAATCCGCGTAGTGAATGAATGCGGTGATGATGTCGAACTCGAAGTGGTCACCAGGGAAGTATGGACGCTGACCCCGGAAGTGTCTTTCAAGACTTCGGGTGGTGACAACGCGTCGAGCATTGCGCTGGGAGACTCCAATTTTCTGGGTACAGGTAAGAATCTGAAGTTCAGTTTCAAGAAGGACTCCGAGCGGGACATCTTCTTTGTGCACTACAAAGACACCAATGTTTTTGGCGAGCATTACCTGTTAAGAACCCACTATGAAGACAACAGTGACGGCTATCACTATCTCGCGCAGTTTGGTAAGCCTTTCTATGCCATGGATGTCAGGCAAAGCTGGCTCGTTAGTGCAGAGAAAAATGCGCGTTCAATCAGCTTTTATGACTATGGTGACACCGTCAGTAGTATTAAGGAGGACAGTCAGAATTATTCTGTTTATTACGGAGTGTCCGATGGTCTGGTGGACGGTCATGCTGAGCGCTGGTTGTTTGGTGTGGCGTATAACGACCGGCAGTTCCGGCCTGATCCGGGAGAACCCTTGCCACCGGTGGTGACATCAGATATCACGCTGTTCTACCCATTCATTGAATATCAGAACATCGAAGATCAGTACAAAGTTGGTTTTAATATCAATCAGATTCAGCGTCTTGAAGATATTTACACAGGAGAGTCACTGCGGTCCCGCTTCGGTATCAGTACGGAAGATGCTACGCGGCTGGTATTTGAAGGTGAATGGCGTGATACGTTTCTCAGCCGGCGTAAACAGCTATTGCAGGCGAATGTGACCTGGTCCGGAAACTGGAACTTCGACGCCAATGAACTTGAAGAGACCTTTGTCGTGGGTCGCCTTGACTATCACCGGGGTCAGACTGATAACCGCAGTCTGGTGCTGAGCATGAGTGGCCAGTTACTGGAGAAGCCCTTTCCCCATCAGCAATTACTGTTGGGTGGCAGCAATGGCCTGCGAGGCTACGATTCAAGGTACCTGTCTGGTGATGCCGCCCTGTTGCTGTCAGCAGAAGAACGATTGTTCACAGACTGGGAACCCTTTGGCCTGTTCAACGTTGGCTTTGCTGCTTTCGCCGATGTCGGGCGCACCTGGAACCGGCAGAACCTTCCCGTCGCTGAAGAAGACTGGAAGTTTGATGTTGGCTTCGGGCTCAGATTGATCCCCAGCAAGGCGGATAAAGGTCAGGTAATTCATATCGATGTGGCTTTCCCCGTAGGTGATTCAGCGGTGGGAAGTTCGCCACAGTTTATTGCGGAGCTGAAGCAGTCGTTGTAGGGGATTGCGTCGTGGCGTTTGTGATTTAACCGGCATGCGTAGTGTCACGGGCCTGGG
>JAGRIO010000647.1 GCA_020443225.1 Pseudomonadales bacterium | reverse complement strand
CTCTCTCAAAACATCTGGCACGTTTCCGACGATTGGAATATCCACTTTCACACGTTTTGAAATTGACGACGGGTCTATATCAATATGAATAATTTTCCTGTTTTCATTAGAAAAATGTTTGGGATTTCCAATAACACGGTCATCGAAGCGCGCGCCGATTGCAATCAGAACATCGCAATACTGCATCGCCATATTGGCTTCATAGGTTCCATGCATTCCAAGCATGCCAATGAATTGTTTATCGGTAGCCGGAAAACCACCCAGCCCCATTAATGTGTTTGTGCAAGGAAAATTCAGAATCTTCGCCAACTCGATTAACAGTTTTGCTGCATCACTGAGAATAACGCCACCTCCCGTATAAAGAACCGGCCTTTTCGCACTTAAAATCAACTCAACCGCTTTTTTAATCTGTTTTAAATTGCCTTTAATGACGGGATTATATGATCGCATCGATATTTTTTCTGGATAAGCAAAAGCGATCTTTTGTTGGGTTACATCTTTGGGTA
>JAGRIO010000646.1 GCA_020443225.1 Pseudomonadales bacterium | reverse complement strand
GGCATTATGCCCATACCACCATTGCACCAGGGCGTCGATGGCACCCGGATAGACCGAATAGGACTTCCACATACTGACCGGCAGTGCCGCGCTGTTAACGACATGCAGCATGGCAATCGTCAGGATAAAACCGCCGTAAAACCAGTTGGCAACATAGATATGCTTGACTTTGCGCCGCAGAATGGTGCCAAAGAACACATACGCGTAGCACAGCCACACGATTGTGATCAGGATATCAATCGGCCATTCCAGCTCGGCGTATTCCTTGGTGGTGGTGAGCCCCAACGGCAAGGTGATTGCTGCTAACACAATAACCAGCGTCCAGCCCCAGAATGTAAAGGCCGCCACCCGGTCGCTGATCAGTCTGACCTGACAGGTGCGTTGCACGACATAATACGAGGTTGCAAACAGGGCTGAGCCGCCGAAGGCGAAAATCACCGCGTTCGTATGCAAGGGCCGCAAGCGGCTGTAGGTCAACCAGGGTATATCAAAATTCAGCGCCGGCCATG
>JAGRIO010000645.1 GCA_020443225.1 Pseudomonadales bacterium | reverse complement strand
AGAATACTGCTGAACTTTTGCTCAATGCGGAGTGAGAGCCTGACGATATTCTTAAGAAACTGTGTTTGCATAACGCCGCCAGCACAGGCGAGCGCCGTAGGCGCGAGTCCAGCCAGCTTGCTGGCGAATGTGCCTGGCATGGTTATGCGAACATTTAATTGTGTGTGGCATCAGAGTGACAGGCCTGGATATTGAGCCAAAGCCCAAAGCCAACTGCGATGATAATGAAGCGACTGACATCCTGTCCGACGACCCCAATGAAGAATGTGATGCAACAGATGCTACCCCATTACTTTCCAACTGCAAACCCACAACGAGCGACTAGTTTTGCCAGCGATACCTCGAGCTCACAGGATGCTACAGTTGAGGGCGATAAGAATTGGTTTGCAGGTGTCGCGCGGAAAGATGCTTCTGTCTACAAAGTGCAATATCTGAAGAATACTGCTGAACTTTTGCTCAATGCGGAGTGAGAGCCTGACGATATTTTTAAGAAACTGTGTTTGCATAACGCC
>JAGRIO010000644.1 GCA_020443225.1 Pseudomonadales bacterium | reverse complement strand
CCTCGTAGGCGACGGTGATCTCGCGGATCGCCTGGTCCAGGCGCAGGAGGATCCACCGGTCATCGCTGGTCAGGCGCTCGGATTGAATCTCGGCCTGCACCTCGCCGCCCTGGAGTTGGCGGAAGCGGCAGGCATTCCAGAGTTTGTTACAGAAGTTGCGGCCAAGCTCGACGTTGACTTCGTCGTAGATGACGTCCTGGCCCAAGGGGGCGGACCGCATGACGCCGAAGCGGAGGGCATCCGCGCCGAAACGGGCCACCAAGTCGAGCGGGTCGGGGGAATTACCCAGGCTCTTCGACATTTTGCGGCCCTGCTTGTCTCGGATGATCCCGGTAAAGTAGACGTTCCGGAAGGGCATTTCCCCCATGAACTGAAAGCCCGCCATGATCATCCGGGCGACCCAGAAGAAGATGATGTCGGGTCCGGTCACCAGGTCGGTGGTTGGGTAGAAGGCGCGCAGGGTCGGGTTGTGGCGATCCTTCTCCGGGTCGCCCGTCCAGCCCATGGTGGCAA
>JAGRIO010000643.1 GCA_020443225.1 Pseudomonadales bacterium | reverse complement strand
CACCTTGCCGACTTACCACACTGCTGCTTTGTCCACTGACAACCTAGCCAAAGAATATTTTGGTGAGCAAGGGATGTTAGGTTACGTAGAAGGTGTACAGCGCAAGGAAATCCGTCAAGGGATTGCCTGCGTCAAGCACCAAAACATGGCAGGCTCTGATATTGGTGACGACCACAAAGGCTATTTTGCGGGTGAAGCCGCACTGAAAGCTGGTGGCAAAGACAACACCATGAATCAGTTCTAAACTGGTGCACTATTGAAAGTAGCCCCGCCAACATTGCGATAATGCTGTTCATTTAGGTATTGCAGCTTGGGCTAGACCTTAAAAAATCCGGTATTCATGAACGAATACCGGATTTTTTTATGCTTCGAGAAACAAAGTTAGACCTCAAAGGTATTCATTCTTTTCAGCATTAAGCATCTTTACCCGGCACAGGTTCGTGGCATAATTCAAACCGGCAATGACAAAAGAGAAGACCTGCCCGGCAAGATATTGATGGGCCTGATATTCGGTTTA
>JAGRIO010000642.1 GCA_020443225.1 Pseudomonadales bacterium | reverse complement strand
AGCCTGCAGCGGCTCGGTCTCGATTATGTGGACCAGTTGATTATCCATCGTCATCCGCATGGCCTGCCCTGGCATGTTGCCGTGCCGATTGAGGAGACCCTGGAAGCCCTGAACGATCTGGTAAAGGCCGGAAAGGTCATGTACCTCGGCGCCTCCACGATGTTCGCCTGGCAGTTTGCCGAACTGCAGATGACCGCTGAGCGACACGGGTGGGCGCGGTTTATTTCGATGCAGAATCACTACAACCTCATCTACCGCGAGGAAGAGCGCGAGATGAACCCCTACTGCGAGAAGACCGGCGTGGGCGTCACGCCGTGGTCTCCGCTGGCGAGGGGCATTCTGGCGGGCGCCTACCAGGGTGGGTTTGATAAGGGCCGCACAGACCGTTCTACCGGGTCGGACCGCGCGCGCACGGAGAATCTGTACCGTGGGGACAACAATTTCCTGATCGTCGACAGGCTGGTCGAGACCGCTGCAAAGTACGGGAACACACCCGCGCAGATCGCACTGGCCTGGC
>JAGRIO010000641.1 GCA_020443225.1 Pseudomonadales bacterium | reverse complement strand
TGCCGCTTCTGGGCGGCACCGTGGTCTGCTGCCGCGATGTCACCGCCAAGAACGTCTATGACGCCATCGCCGACGAAGGCGTCACCCATTTCGCCGGTGCCCCCATCGTGCTGAACTCCATCGTCAACGCCCGCGACGAGGATCGCCGCCCCTTCGATCATATCGTCGAGGTTTTCACCGCCGGCGCCCCGCCCCCCGCCGCGACTCTGCGCGCCATCGAACCGCTGGGCTTCAACGTCACCCAGGTCTATGGCCTGACCGAAACCTACGGCCCCGCCACCGAATGCATGTGGAAACCCGAATGGGACGGGCTCGACGACGAAGAGCGCTACACGATCAAGGCCCGCACCGGCGTTCTGATGCCGATGATCGAGGAAAACACCGTGATGGAGCCCGAAAGCATGACCCAGGTGCCGATGGATTCGGCCACCCAGGGCGAAATCATGTATCGCGGCAACGGCGTGATGAAAGGCTACCTCAAGAACCCCGAAGCCACTGAAGAGGCGTTCCGCGGCGGCTATTTCCACACCGGCGACCTC
>JAGRIO010000640.1 GCA_020443225.1 Pseudomonadales bacterium | reverse complement strand
GGTCGTTGAATTGCAACGGCCGTTCCCCCTTCTCGCCTCCACTGTTCCCCTTGGTGCGCCGCAGTACCGCCTTCACGCGCGACACGAGCTCAGCCGGCGAAAATGGCTTGGTGACGTAATCATCGGCGCCCAGTTCCAGGCCATAAATGCGGTCGGTTTCCTGCCGCCGTGCCGTGAGCATGATCACCGGTACATCAGAGCCAGCGTCATCCCGCAAGCGGCGCACAATTTCCAGGCCGTCAATTTCCGGCAGCATCAGGTCCAGCACCACCAAAGCGGGCAATTTTTCACGGATGGCACCAAGAGCCGAACGGCCGTCTCGCGCCACACGCACGGTAAATCCTTCTCGTTTTAAATAAAGGGCGACCACTTCGACCACTGAGGCTGCATCATCTACAACCAAAATGTCGCCATATTCACTAAATGATTGATTGATTGTCATACTTTGTACTCCTGCCTTCCTGTTTTAGCTGAAAAATATTACAGCACTGTTACAGCTTCTAGGCATCTCTGGTGTTTAATTGTATTGTAAGAATTGCTG